>JAHEZA010000337.1:0-2166 GCA_023251335.1 Chitinophagaceae bacterium
ATTACCCAGGTCCACTTTTTCTCCGTCATTTATACCTATCTCTGTTTTTGTAATTTTTATATTTTGTCGTAAGCCAACGTACATGGCACTAACACCGTAAGCATAAGGAATATCATAACCTCTTTTATAAGCCTTTTTTGCCATCAGCGGAAATGTGTACGGATAATTCATTCTCTTCAGGCTATCATAATACTTATCATGAAATGGATTAATTATTTTCATAGTGTATTGAGCATTTGACGTTAAATACCCCAAACAAAACAGGATCACAATGCACTTTTTCATAAAATATCTTTAATGACCATTCGATCGATAACCGTCAGTTAATTTTTTATACAGACATGCAAATTTAATAATCCTTTATTGCAAAAGATAGAAAAATTAATCTTTGTAAAAACAGGAAATACATGTCAGGTTGGCTACCTTTTTTACTGAGATGGGTAAACTATCCTTTAGGAAATAAAAACACCACAACTGCACGCCATCCCCAATCGGCCTTTCCTTCCCGAGGGCGCGGCCAGGTTAAATCGCGGGCCTATGGCAAACTGTGTTTTTTGTTTACCTAAACTTGTAACAGCAGATATGTTTGGATTGAGCCATAATGCGCTACTGTTGGCTGTCCAATTTTGCGTCCACTCCATGTTAGCTCCAATTCCCGCACCGCTTTTCCAGTTGTAAGCCAAAAAAGGCTGAACAAACATCTGGTTTACTTTAGGCCGGCCTTCCCCGCCGGAAACACCCCAAATTTGATTCGCCAGTGCGCCAATTGTCCATCCATTAAATTGTTTCAAAGCCACTGCAGTAGGCCCTATGCCAAATTGTTTTGATGCCAGTTTATCGTCTGTTGCATCGGGAACCAGGAAAACAGGGCCTGCTCCCCATGTAAATCCATTCTTACTGCCCGAAGGACTTAGGAAGGTGCTTACTACAGCATCCCCCAACCCATTTTGCTTTTCCTGTGGTCCGGTTATATTATACTGTGTGATTAAAGGCTGCACTCACCGGGCTATCAGGTTTAGATTTTTAGTAAGATTAATAGGCACTACAGGTTGAATATTCATTGTATTACGGCTTCCCTTCAATTCTCCAATACCGTAATCTGAGTTATTTTGAAAAGGAACGCTAATCAATGAGGATATGGGGTTGGATAATTTTTGGCCAGTTCCGCTGCGTCATCCTGTGCAAAGATGTTTGCTGTAAGAAAGAAAGACATGCAGAAAAGGCTGATTCTTGTTTGCATATTGCGTAGTTTTAGTCAGGCATCGTCTCCTGATATGAGGCGATGTTGTAATGATTTAAGAATGCATCGTCCTCTGTGGGAGGCGATGCTAAACAAAAAGCTGTCGGCGCGAACGCCAACAGCATCAGTACCAAATTATAATTTTCCCTCCGAAAGGTTATTCCTTCACGCTTTGCCACAGTCTTTCCCAATCCGGATTGAGAATGATTTGTGTGTTCCTGTTCTTTGCTCTCCCTTCGGCTGTTGTGTTATCGCTCGTTGGACTAAACTTCCCCTGGCCGGCAGCAGTTAAACGTGAAGGATCTATCTTGTAGTTGTTCACGAGAATCCTTATAACACCATTAGCCCGTGCTGTGCTTAGCGTCCAATTGTCTGAATTGCCTTTTACCGGCACATTGTCTGTGTTGCCCGTAACAATCACTTTCAGCTTTGGCATTTCATTTAATACAGATGCCAGGTTGCCCAGCGCTTTTCTTCCATTGCGGCTTAGTGTGGAGCTTCCGCTTTTATAAAGCAGGTTATCCTCCATATCAACATATAAAACGCCATCTTTGGAAATCACATTCATGCCTTTTGCCTGGAATTCGGCCTCTGCGGCATTCACTTTTTCTTCAAGATTCTTTGCATTGGTCATGAATGTATCTGCAGCAGCCTGAACTTTTTTAAGCTGCTCCGCCTGGGCCTCGCAGTCCGTTTTGTAACTGTTGAATTGATCGGTGACGGCTTTGTTTTGAGCTGTGAGATCGTTGACATTTGTCTTTAACTGGCCGTTTTCAGTAACCAATTGACTGTTTTGCGATTGCAGGTCGCTGACCTGTGCCTGGGAGGCTTTAAATTTTTTACTGGATACGCAGGAAGAAAAAATAACTGCACCCAGCAGTAGAGCGAACATTGTTTTTTTGTGTGTCATAAAAATGGTTTGTTGT
>JAHEZA010000337.1:2176-4048 GCA_023251335.1 Chitinophagaceae bacterium
TGAAATTTAATTATTATTCTAGTTGGTGCGTTAAGAGTTTCAGATCTAAAGTTGCCATAATTTGCATCGAGCACTGCCTATTTCCCGCCTTACAATAGGAAAGATTTATAGATATAGATTTAAATTTCGTTTCAAGGACTTGAATACACGATTTTTTGAAGGATACTGGCTAAGCCATCTAAAAAAAAATAAAGATATATTTTTAGAGATAGGTACAAGTTGTTTTAACTACTACAAATATGTAGCCAATAATATGCGGAGATATGAAAGATTTTATTTTTTCTGTAAAAAACATTGCGAACTAATTTTTAAAATATCCGGTATCCCAACGCCATTATGCAGTAGATATGCTGAGAGTTTTGGCCAGCGATCCGGCTATTCAAACGAAAATATCTTTTTAAAATCTTTTTGCATATCCACCACAAGCCAGCCTTTTAGTTTTGCTTCATCCAAAGCAGTTTCCAGGTGTCCGGAAATGGTATGCAGATCATATTTATATTCTCTTATGCTGTCTGTATGATGCAACAAAACACACTTTGTTTTATATGCTGACGATGATGTGTATTCCATCATTGCCTGGTCGCCATCGCTGTTGCCGCCACAGAATACAGGAATCTGTCCAATGAAACGATGAATAGCTTCCGGTTTGCCGGCTTTGTCATCAGCGAAAATATCACCTGTTGTTTTCATAATTACAGCCTTGTTTTCCGTGGTATCAAAAGATAAATCGCCATAGCTGCCAATCACCTGGTACGGTGGAATTTTATACACTTCCCCAGACCATACCCGCATAAAATCAGCGCCGCCACCGCTTACAATAAATGTTTTAAAATCATTTTCCCGGAGATAATCTAAAAGTTGTACCATCGGCAGGTAAACAACCGGAATGAAGTTTTTGCTACTGCTGTCTGTTACTTCTTTTACCCATAATAATGCATAAAAAAAAGAAGTGCTTGATAAATGATGATTGAAAATAACATAAATAATTATAAGGAAACCGGCTACAAATGACAACCAACTTTTTTCTCTAAATCAATGACTGAATCAATAACACTAATCCAATTCCAATTAATCCCAAATAAACATAATTAAAAAAAGTTCCGTCCCTTAACCGGTGATTAAAATACCTACCAAGAAAAATAGCAGGAATAATAACCGGTATGGAAATAAAAAAATAATATAATACCATAGAATTTAAAAGCCCCTGGAACCAGTAACCAACCATCCCGATAATGCTCGCCGGCAAAAAATACGCCTGCAAAGTAGCGCGGAAATGTTGGGCTTTCCAATTTCGTATTTTACCATAAACCACAAGCGGCGGACCATTCAGACCATAAGCTCCGCCAAGTATTCCCGATAAAAATCCACAAACAAAAAGCCATTTCTTATTGTCTGTTTCTAATCTAAAATTATTTTTTGAGATGATTGAATATACCGAGTATAAAATAATGATTATTGCTAACGCTGACTTGATGATGTTTTCATTGCAGTAAACAAGTACGAATAACCCAATAGGAATTCCTAAAGCCGCAAAAACAATCAGCCATTTAGCACTATTAAAATGTATTTGTTTCCTGTCCTGAATAACCACAACTGCCGCTATTAAAATGGACAACATCACCGAAAGAGGTACTGCAATTTCAACCGGGATTAGAAGTATCAGCAAAGGAACAGCTACCAGGGATTCGCCAAATCCAAATGTGGAACGAACCAATGTTGCAATGAAGATGATGGTTAAAATGTAAAGTGTAACTAAATTCATTCTTAAACGAAGCCGATTTGCAAAGTAAGACTTTTTACATACCGCTTCTGCTACGAAAGCAACTTTCTTTAAAGATTTTTATTTAGGCCAGGAATTCTAACCCGTGTCCT
>JAHEZA010000338.1 GCA_023251335.1 Chitinophagaceae bacterium
AGAAGAAAGAATTTAGGGCTTTTCACCACGAACAATTCCAACGCTTCTTATTTTCATTTCTTTGCAGGCAAATGCTGTTGCGGCAAGATGATTGGACCAGGCACCCCCAAAGGTGATTATTTGTTTACCAGGATTCTTTTTGGCTTCTTCTAAAAAATAGCAAAGCTTGAATAATTTATTCCCCGATATTACAGGATGGATTTCATCAAGCCGTAATAAATAAATACGAACATTATTTTTCAAATACAATTCATTTTTTAATTCAGAAATTTTAGGCCGCTTAAAAATAATTCCGGGCATTATGTCTTTTACGAATGAATGTGGCATAAATATTTCTTGCTTATTTTAGCAGCAATTTAATTTAATAAAAACCAAAAAAAATAAGAAATGAAACCTACACTTTTGATTTTGGCGGCAGGCATGGGTAGTCGTTATGGCGGTATTAAGCAAATGGATGCATTTGGACCAAACGGTGAAACCATCATCGATTACTCCATTTACGATGCCATCAGAAGCGGATTTGGAAAAGTAGTTTTTATTATTCGCGAATCTTTTGCAGAAGAATTTAAAACTCAATTTGAGCGAAAGCTTAGCGGAAAAATTGAAACAGAATACGTAATGCAGGAGCTGGATTCTTATATTGGAAATTTTGAATTCGCCGGGGAACGTACAAAACCCTGGGGAACGGCACACGCGGTTCTTTGTGCAAAAGATGTTATACATGAGCCTTTTGCCGTTATCAATGCAGATGATTATTATGGTGCAGATGCTTTCGAAAAGGCAGTAAAATTTTTACAGGAAGAAGTATCGCCCAAAAAATATTGTGTTATTGGCTACCAGCTTTCGAAAACAATTTCAGAAAACGGATCGGTTAGCCGGGGCGTGTGTGAAGTAGATTTCGAACAAAACCTGGTTGGAATTCATGAGCGCACAAAAATATTTCCCGAAGATGGTAGAATATTCTATGTTGAAGACGCGCTGAAAGTTCCGCTGCCAGCCGATACGCCGGTAAGCATGAATTTTTGGGGCTTTGACGAGCATATCTTTGATTATATCCAGGAAGTATTTGTGAAATTTTTGCAAGGCAATGCTAATAATCCGAAATCTGAATTCTTCATTCCTACTATCGTGGATGCTTACATAAACAACGGAAAAGGCAAAATAAAAGTAATTCCTACTTCTTCACAATGGTTTGGTGTTACATACAAAGAAGACGCACCAAATGTAAAAGAAAGTATTCGTGCGTTAATAGAAACCGGTGTATATCCTGAGAACTTATTCTGATAAATCCAGATGTTCTTTTTATTCGGCTGGTCGAGTTATTTTTTGCATTTGATTTTTTCGGCAGAAGGGCATGTAAGATGTTGATCATTGGATTTTCAAAAAATTATCGGAGACTGTTATACTATTGATGTCAATCGATATAAAAAAGATTATATTTATTTCTTAATGTGTTTTTATCTTTTGCAACAGTACTTTTTAAAGAATGATAAATAACCCCCAGGCATCTTTGCAGTTCCGCAAAATAGTGGAAAAAATTTCTCCTGTCTCTGATGAGGAGTTTAACCATTTATTATCGGTACTTCACGAGGAAACATTTGACAAAGGAGAAGTGATATTAAGAGAAGGGCAGGTGTGCAGGCGTTTTTATTTTATTATCAAAGGATGCATCCGCAGTTTTGGACTGGAAGACGGAAAAGAAACGAATCTTAGTTTCTTTTTTGAAGATGAGTTTGCGTGTAATTTTGCAAGCTATCGAGACGAACAATCCTCGGAGAGCTTTTTGGTAGCGATGGAAGATTGTGAAGTATTCTACGGAGATAAGATGGAAGCAAACCCTGTTTTTGACAGCTCAACATCTTTTCACACTTTTTTATTCCGGTTTTTTCAGGAACGTTTTTTTGAAGAAGAAGAACATTCCAATACATTCAAATTGCTTTCTCCCGAAGAACGATATAAGTATCTTATAGAAAACGGTCCTCATTATTTGCAGCGTATTCCGCTGATCCAACTTGCCTCTTACCTGGGCATGAGCCGCGAAACATTATCCCGCATCAGGAAAAAAATCAATTAATTTTTTTTGTGTCATTTGACGCAATTCGTTGTTTCAGCCAGCACTAATTTTGTGTCTTAATTAAAAAGAAGGGATGAAAATTGCAGAAAGGCATAATCTGACATTTATAAAAGAATTATTTAGCGACGATGACTTCCAACTTAACTTACTGGAAGACGACAACAAGAATCTTTTTCTTTCTTGCAATAGCTGCAAACCGCAGGGCACCGTTTATTTTGGAACGACTTGCCTTCTGCTTTGCGAGTTCATAACAAACAAAATAACGTTGCAGGATCTCTTCGAAAAAAGCCCGTCGCTTTTTGTGGAAATAGTTGGCAAACACAAAAGATCCGTCTATAGCCGCAACGATACTGAAATTGTACTTGAGAATAGCGGGAAGTGGGCTAATCAACTTTCCGAACAGGGGTTCATAGAAATATGGGGTTGCTGACAGATACATCGGGAATAAAATCCAATTCTTTTGAAGACAGATGGAAATATCCGGGAAAATATTTTTTGATCTTTCTGTTTTTGGGGTCAATATCAATGAAAAGCCAAAAAATTATTTGGGCGAGTTACCTATGTAATAAACCAATCAGTCATAAAAGGCTCCGGTGCCACCCAATATGGTATCGGTCGCCGACTGATTAAAAATGTATTAACAATGAAGAACCATAGCTAAGTGCTATTGTTTACCTCGGGAGACACCGGCCGGCAACACATACCGGCGCCACCAAGATGGCGCCGGCTATGAGCCGGTAAAAATCATTTGTATTTTCGGTTAGTCATCACTGTCATATAAAGCGCCATCTTATGCACTTCAATGAAAAAGTCGTCATAAGCAATATGAAATAAATAAGAATCTTTGATAAAGAATAACTGTTTCATAATTAAAGGTTTTTGTTTTGAAGACAATCAACACTTGACATCACGAATTTAAGATATTTTTTCCCCACACATGCGCAACGTTTTTGGTCCAACATTCACTACTCACCATTGACCATTCACACTTCGCGCCTCGTCAATTATCATTCACTATCTTCTTAAAAGCATTCATCAATCCATTTGTAGAAGAATCGTGCGTGGTGACTTTTCCATTATTTTCTAATTCCGGCAATATTTTTTTTGCTAATTGTTTTCCCAGTTCCACGCCCCATTGGTCAAAACTATAAATGTTCCAGATAACGCCCTGCACAAATATTTTGTGCTCATATAGCGCGATCATTTCGCCCAACGTAAAAGGAGTGATTTTAGTAATAAGAAAAGAATTAGTTGGTTTATTTCCCTCAAACTCTTTAAACGGAATCAACTCTTCCGGAACATTTTCTGCCTGCAATTGCATCTTGGTTTTTCCATTCATTAGGGCTTCAGTCTGGGCAAAAAAGTTGGACAATAATATCTTGTGATGTTCACCCATTGGATTGTGACTTATAGCCGGTGCGATAAAATCGCACGGAATCATCGGTGTCCCCTGGTGAAGAAGTTGGTAGAAAGCGTGCTGGCCGTTAGTACCGGGCTCACCCCATATTACCGGGCCGGTAGAATAAGTAACTTTCTTTCCGTTGCGATCTACATGTTTGCCATTGCTTTCCATATTTCCCTGCTGAAAATAAGCGGGAAAGCGATGCATATACTGATCGTAAGGAAGTATGGCTTCCGATTGCGCGCCAAAGAAATTGATATACCACAAGCTCACTAACCCCATTAACACGGGAATATTTTTTTCAAAAGATTTATCCCTGAAATGTTTGTCGGTTTCATAAGCGCCTTTGAGCAATTCTTCGAAATTGTCATAGCCAATCGTAAGCGCAATAGACAAGCCAATGGCGCTCCAGAGACTGTAACGGCCTCCAACCCAATCCCAGAAAACAAACATGTTTGCTTTGTTAATTCCAAAATCTTCTACGCCTTTTTCATTGGTGCTTAGCGCAATGAAATGTTTGGCAACTGCTTTTTCATCTTTCGCACTTTTTAAAAACCAATCTCTTG
>JAHEZA010000339.1 GCA_023251335.1 Chitinophagaceae bacterium
TCATCATTTTCTGATTCAGGCAAAGCCGGGTTCTTATTCCCGATTTCTGAAATTGGTGCTATCTCTTCTTCGATATTTATTCCTGTAAAAAAATCAAAGTCACTTAACTTTATTCCATCAGTGCCGTTTTGATTGAAAGGATTTTCCAACAACGCCTGTACGTTATAAAAGGAAATAAGAATAAGGGCTTTCGATGCCGTAGATAAAAAAATATATATAAAATTTACGCGAGCGGCACCGATATCATGAATAAGCGATGCAGGGTAAAATATGGCGAAGAAATAAATTCCAAACAGGGCAATGGCGCGTGGGCCCCATGGAGTGCGGTGTATGCGCGTAGCCAACAGGAACTCTATACTTTCATTCATCCTGAAGAGAAATAATGAAACCTTTATTGAAAATGAACTTTTAATTCCCTTATTATCCCTGGTAAAAGTATAGATAGAATGAGAAGCTTCACGCACGGTGGTTGCATTACCTGATCTGCCGGCGAGATAATTAATCAGTTGTGCTGAAAGATTTTCAGCAATTTTTCTAAATGCTGCTTTTTGTTCTATATCAAGTTTGCTTTTTTGAAAACCATAATAAACTGATTGTAATGATGCTTTGAATAAGCTCAGGAATTGTATCGCTTTTTCCCTTCTTTTAAAAGCCATGCCTAATGAAAAGGTGAGGGGAAATATTATGATGAAATTCAGGATAAGAAAATCGAAATAGATACTAAACTGGTATAGGGCGCATATATAGGCACTTATCAACGACAAGCTGATAATAGCTATCGTTTGTAAATTAAATATGGAAAGATATTTTTTCATTATATCCTTATAAGCAATTACGATATTTATTTTCTTCAATCGCCGGATGGAGGTGTAGGCGGAGGGGCTATTTGAGGATCATTAGCATGTAGTTTTTCCCAGGCGCGTACTTTTATTCTTGCTGCATCAAACAGCCTCGCATAATTCCCTTTTAATAATTTTTGCCTGGTTGAAGGTGTTAACTGCGCAAGCAATGGTTTATACATATTGTAAACCTTCAGGTACTTTTCCTGGTCTGTTGGCGCCACCTCGTCTGTGCCAAACAAAAACCTGTCTGGATATTTATTAATAAGGTCTGCAGTAGCCTTTGTCGTTTGAGGAGTACGGACCAAATATTTAGCAACTTCATCCCATGAGATATCAATGCAAACGTGTTTTAATGCCGGGTCAGATAATGCCTGGTCAATAATAGTTAACTGATCTTTTACCGGCCTTACAATTCTACCCAGACCGCAATGTGCCCAAATAATAGTTGCATCAGGATGACGCCTGAAAAGGTCGCCTAATTGCTTTGCCTGATATGGTGGTTGGCCCGGTTTGGGGAAAGGTGCGTCAATATCGTTGTGAATTAAAATAACCAGACCCACTTCTGATGCAAATGAAAAAATACTATCGAGAGCAGGATTCATCAGGCTTGCTGTTTCACCAGCTATTTTTGGAGAAACAAACTCTTTGTGAATAGTAAATTCGCCAATGCCTTCAAACACGCCCGGGAATGTAAGCAATACCCTGCGGATATGATCTGCAGCATACATATCGGTTGGATTAAACCCGGTGATCATCGGGTCAAAACGCGCCTGCTGTTCTTTGGTGAGTGATCTATACTGCATGGCAATATATGCATCCGTAAAAGAGTAATAGTACAACGGCGCATCCGTTTGCAAATAATAGGAAGGGGCATAATCTCCTGTATTTTCATAAGCCCATTGCTGCTGCAGCGGAATACCAAACAAAGTAGAACGGGGTACTTTGTTACTCATCACCTGCAGAAATTTTTGAACGGTTATTCCTTCCTGGATATAGTTGGTAAGATGAAAGTGGCTATCATAAAAAAGTGCGGTATCACTGTCAGAATTATTGCTTGCATTTTGCGCAAAACCGCTAACCGAAAAAATGATAAAGCATAAAAAAATTACAAAGCCTTTAGACAAAAATCTCTTGGCATCACAACTGTATTTCATGGAGTTTCTTTTTTAAATATTTAAAAGTGTAATAAAAGTACAACCATTCATTATAATAAGTATTTTTAAAACGTGGTTAACAGTTAAACGGAAGTTTTTGACACGATATAAAAACGCTATTAAAATCTAAGTTGCAATTGACTTTTACTGTAGAAGTGCGATCATGCTCAAAGGCAATGTTTAGCTTAAAAAGTATCTACTGCTCTTTCGCCGTTTTGTATGAAAAATTGATCTTAACTTGTAATTGAATTTTATTTCCGTTTGAATGAAAGCCATCGCTGAAGTTATCTCTTCTCCCATATTGATACTCGATTCCAGCCATTAAATTGGTTACCGGGTAATAACGCAGATTGAATAATCCGTACTGCCCTTTTTTAAATGCATGCGCTGATTGCAAATCCGAATTTTTTATTGTTTCCATTGAATAGCCAACAGAGCTTTGCAATTTCGTATTCCATTTTATTTCAGCGAATGTAAAAAAGGCAAATACCGGAAGTGCTGTGCCTTGAAAAGGCTGGAGATCATTACCTGTTTTCAAACCAATGTCGGGCGTTACATCTGCGATATAATTCTCAATCGCTTTTCCATATTCGCCTTGCAGTTTAAATTTTATTTTCTTAGATGCATTCAGGACACTGCCCACATTAAATCCCCAACCTGTAGTTCCTCCGCTTAAATTATAAGTTGCAGTATCTGTGTCTTTCCATTTAATACTTTTCAACAATCCCGCAATTTGAACATAGCCCCAATCGCCACCCTGGCGGTATTGCGCAGTTAGATTGGGAAATCTAAGAACAGGTTTTACATGTTGCAGCTCAATACTATTTGTATAATCACCACCATCAGCAGTGCCTCCGGGCTTTTCAAGCGCAACGATGAGTTTTTCATGAGGCTTTTCAATAGCCACATATCTCAATTGAATGTTTAAATAAAATACTCTTGACAGAGGTCCCCAATAATCCAACGTTACGGGACAAACTTCCAAATCCATAAATGGGGAGGCGGTTTGGCCAACCCCAATTTTCCCAAGTTGTCCGTAAGCATTTATTACATGCAATGTTGTTTGGCCTGCATCTGGTCCAAAACCAATGAAATCAAAATCGAATTGGGTTTTTAATTCTCCGAGTGGTGTTTGTGTATTGCTTTTTATACCAAACTTTGTTTGACGTACGCTGAAAAAAATATTTCCATCTGGACCATATTCGTTTTTATAGGAAGGAAGTTTTGAGGGCCGCATCACATCAAACCAGTCCGGATCAATCGAATTAAAATTATAGCCGGCATCGGTTACGATTTGCCCATATATTTCAATACCGTCCTTTTTATTTTCTTGTGAAAAGCAAAAAACCGGGCAAAGAATTAAAAGGAGACCCCAAATAAAATTCCTCTTTAATTCCATTAATAAAATATTATCGTATTATTTATCTCAAAGCATTGCAAGGTTCTTCCAAAAACGTTCAAGGCTTTCGTCGCCACCAAAGAGTGTAGTAAAGATCGTTGAATCAGCTAATAAAATATCTCCCGGCCTTTCATTGGTTGGTGGCATCCATAAGAACATATTGAATTCGGTATTGCCTGCTTCAATAAATGGATGCGGGTTCGACATATCAATAGGCTGCTTTGCCAGAACATGTATCAGCTTCTCATCATCAGTAGTAACGGCATAATGTGGAAGATGCATGTGAAAATTAAAAGTGGATACTCCTTCCAGCAAACCATGTTTATCAAAATCAGATTGTTTGCTAAGAGGCACTAATTGATTTCTTGTTCCTGCGATCGTTGCAGGGCGCAAACCGAACCGATTTTCTACCGGTACCCCTAGCCCTTTCATCAATGACCTTGTATATGTGCCGAATCTTTGCTGCCGTGGCACTAATGGATCTCCATGATGCTTATATTCCTGTTGGCGCTGTTGTAAATCGTCAGAGAAGCCAACATCATGATGTGGGCTAAGTATCAAACAAGTTCCTTCGCGTTTTAAAAAATTTTTGATGGCTTCGATTTCCTCGGGTAGTGCTTCTTGTTCAGTTACCATATGATC
>JAHEZA010000340.1 GCA_023251335.1 Chitinophagaceae bacterium
AAGCTCCAAAGGATATTCAACCTGCTTTAAAGCCGTTTGGGTTTTTAGAAACCGTTAGCACTAAACCGACCGAAGTTCCGGTTGTTGATGATCAATTTAGACCCGTGGCTAATGCAGCCGGTAAAGTAGAGACCAGGCAGGGCACCGATCTTTATTTTCAAAATCTTCAAAAAGATAAGTATCCACCTCCCGGAGAAGACCTGAAACTTGTTTCAACAGAGATCTATCAATCTATAAATCCATTCTGGATCATCGTCTTAACCCCATTGATCGTTGGCTTTTTCGGGTATATGAAGGCGAGAGGCAAAGAACTATCAACGCCGAGTAAATTTGCGTGGGGAACGATTATCGCGGGACTTTCATCGCTGGTGATGATTTTCGCCTGCCTTTCCACGGACATTTACCACAACAAGGTTTCGAGTTTATGGATCTTTTCAAGTTACGGCGTTTTTACAATAAGCGAATTATTTGTGAGTCCGGTTGGTTTATCACTTACATCTAAAGTATCTCCGCGAAGATTAACCGCGTTGATGATGGGAGGATGGTTTATCACAACTTCTTTAGGAGGAAAAATATCAGCGATTCTTGCAGGCTTTTGGGACACCTTTGATAACAAAGCCGTATTTTTTGCCATCAGTTTTATTGCGGCTATCATAGCGGGTCTTTTACTTTTCCCGTTAGCAAAGAGATTAAATAAAATAGTAGTTGAAGCCTCGAATATGGACAATTAATAAAATGAAATATTTTTCTTAAAAGGAATCTTTCTTAAAAGGAATAGCAAACCCCGGACAAAAAATGTCCGGGGCTTTTATTAAATCAGAAATTCATGAAGAAACATACGTATCTATCTTACTCCTCCCAAATTCCCGAAATTTCTTAAACAAAATCCATAATCTTGTATTTCTTTCCCAGAATTTTTTCATCATCAGCGCCCAGCCAGTTATGTAACATGGTGGCATAAACGCTTTTAAAATCGACTGTATATTTCAAATCCCCTTCATTCAAATCTGTCAAGTCAGCCATAGGATTTAATAAGCCTCTTTCTTTTAATCCTCCGCCGATAAAAAACATATTATTCGCAGTGCCGTGATCGGTTCCTCCGCTTGCGTTTTGCGCAACTCTTCTTCCAAACTCGCTAAAAGTCATAATCGTTACATCCTGGAAACGGCTATTATTTTTTAGATCTTTTACAAAACAGCTTATTGCGTCATTCAATTCGGTAAACAAACGCTTTTGCTGATTTTCCTGGTTTATGTGCGTGTCAAAACTACCAAGGCTTACATAATAAACCTTGGTATTGATATCGCTCAAAATAAGCGAACAAATTGTTTTTAAATTGTTGCCTAATTCTGTTGCGGGATAAGTTTGTGAAGAAGGATGACGCCTGCTTTGTTCATAAATATAATCGGCGCTACTTAGCGTTTCGCTCAATATTTTATACAGATAATCTGCGGTGGGTTCTTCGTGCTCATGACTCGCATTTATCTCTCTGAAAAATTTCCCATTACTGGTATTGAACAGCTTTTTCGGATCTCTTAACGCAAGTCCTTTTAAATCTTCTCCTTTAAGTGCGAGGCTCAACACGTCATCTATTTCAAGTGCTTGTGTAGGTTTATTGCATCCGGCGCATTGCGCGTCCAGGTATCGCCCAAGCCACCCGGTCGTAACATATTGGTTGCTGTCGCTGCCGCTTTGCCAGATATCCATACTTCGAAAATGCGAACGATCAGGATTAGGATAGCCCACGTTATTCATTATTCCCACGCTTCCTTCATCAAATAATTCTTTGAAATAAGGTAATGCAGGATTAAGCCCCGCTTCATCTGTTATCTGAAGCGCATGCTCTCTTTGAATTCCAAGTTTCGGCCTCGACTTATAGTAAATGTCATTCCTTGTCGGGATTACGGTGTTAAGCCCATCATTGCCACCGCTGAATTGCAGCACCACCATCACTTTATTTCCGGGAGGAACTAAAGACCTTTTTTCAAAAGCTTTCAAAAATTTGGGCATCATCAAAGATGCTGAGGCTAACGAACCGATCTGCAAAAAATCTCTACGTTTGATAAGCATACAAATTTCTTTTTTCGTTTGTGCATTAATGTTATTTCATTTCAGAATCAACATAACTGGTATTCGGGTGTGCTCATTAATTCCACCATGGCTGATTTTATAAAACCTTCCCGTGAAGTATTGTCAATGTATCTTTTTAAGACATTTGGATTAATGGAACTTTTAGTCTGGAGCACAAATTCATTTATTTTTTGCTCCAGGTTTTCTTTTGATGTGTTATCAAAAACTTTTACTACCGCCTCCCAATCTACATTGACGTTTAATCGTTTCGTCTGCAGCATTTTACCCACACCTTCCCGCCCCATCATGACGTCATCATCGTCTTTTGGATTTATCAAAAATTCTGCAGCATTAGTCAGGATTTGCGGAAGACGCATACGAAACATCAACGCGCTACTGTCTATCCAGTTTCTTCCTCCGGGCCACCCTGCCACATTAGGCGGATAAAATAACACCTGCCCCAACACTCTTTGAAATAACAATTGCATTTCCGGTCTTTCTAATTCCATCGGTATTAATCTTCTTACTCCGGCAATTAATTCAACGGGCGATTTAATCCTGGTGCCAATATTTTTCTCATCATAAAACCATTCGCTCAAAAAAATGTCATTCATCAATTTTTTTAAATCATAGTTATTTTGATAAAAGCTATCAGCAAGCACCGATACTTTTTCGTCATCCACTTGTTCGTTTATAAAATATTTATAAATCTTTCTTGTAATAAAATTCGCTGTTGCTTTTTGCTCCAGGATAATATCAATAACATCATCGCCATCAAAATTTCCTGTCTTGCCCAAAAAAGTTTTTGTTCCGGTATCATGAAGAAAGGGACGCTCCATAAATTCACCGCTCAGATTAAAACTCCAACCAGTATAGGCTCTTGCGCTCTCTTTTATATCTTCTTCAGTATAATTTCCCCGACCCATCGTGAACAGTTCCATCACTTCACGTGCAAAATTTTCATTTGGATGTTGTTTTTTATTTTGTTGATTGTTAAGAAAGGAAAGCATCGCGGGGCTTTTACTTACTTCACGAAGTAAATCGCCAAAATTGCCCAGGGCATTTTCCCGGATTATATTTAAAAGTTGTTGTTGAAAATAAATATTGACCACCCTGCAAGCAAAATGTCCATGCCAGAACAAGCTCATCTTTTCGCGAAGTTGCGCTTCACTATCTATCATTTCAGTTAGCCAGGCAAGATTTAAATTTTTAATGTCGTCAACAGATTGTTTTCGTAATTGTTTCTTTTGTTCTGTGGTTAATTTTTGCATTCTGCCCAAATCCTGTATTCCCTTTACAAGGCCGTCCCGTGCGCCGTTTGCAATAAGCAATGGATCGGGCTTTTTGGAGGAAGTCTTTTCTAAAAGTTCATATAAATCTTTTTGAGAAACATGGCTGAGTTCATTTACATTTTCGGCCATAGGCCCAAAGGCGGCGCGCCAAAGTAAATGTTGATTTTTTTTTTGATTCGTCAATGACATTTTTAAATCTGTTGAATATTGCTAAATGATAGCTTTCCAAATAGAAGAAAATAGACTTATCAGAAACGTAGAAGTTTAATATAATATTGATCGCAGAAAATAAAAATCCGCAATAATTGTTTGTTTACTGTGATATGACAAAGGCCAGGAATGAAGTTTTATTTTACACAGTGGTTACTTCCTTTACGCTGCCTGTTCTGTTCAGAGCACCCCATCCCTGTAATTCTCCCTTTATGGCCTTGTTAATAGATTTGATGAGAATGTAATACATCATCTGGCGATAAACTAATCTTTGCGGAACCATCCATACCAGTTTCAAATGATTTTCTTTTTCATAGGCAAACGCCAGTGCCGCACCAGCGATATCTACCAACGTAAAAATGAAGTAATATAAAATGATATGCGGAATACTGGCTACAATGATCCCGAAAGACGCCATTAATAAACTTAACACTAATATGATATCAGCCAACGGCGCCAGG
>JAHEZA010000023.1 GCA_023251335.1 Chitinophagaceae bacterium
ACATTGTTGCAGCATATAGTTTTAAAACTGTACAGTAAATCAACATTTAATTGAGATTTTACTTTTGAGAGTTAATAAGTTTAACTGGCTTAAAATATAGAGGCAGGGATTTCAATCGATAAAAGCTACAAGGAACTGACTTTTTGCGAAACCGCGCTAACTCATTTATAATTTTTGGAGTGCTATATAGTGGTCACAATTTGCCGTCTGTAGATTTTCTATTAAATGAAATCAATTATTTGCGATCTTGCTTTCAGAAATAAATTTCAAAATTCTTTTCATTTACAGAATCAAGATTATGAAGGCTGAAAATACCGGTATTTTTATCAAAACAGGACGTGCATTTTACGCCATTGGCATTATTGCTTTTGGAATACAACAAATTGTTATCAGGGATTTTCGGCCCGAAATATTATCACCATTTCCTGCGTGGGCACATGAATACATTGCCTTTCCACTTATAACAGGAATCGCTTTGATAGTTGCCGGTGTTATTATCTCAGGATTGTTTAAAATAAAAGAAAATATCAAAAAAAAAACCTGCCTCTATCTGGGATTATATTTTTTGCTGCTAATCTTAATTTGCCATATTCCTTACAACCTGATATTTAGTCCAAATAAAGCAATCCACGTGGGCGTTTGGGCGCCGATGTTGAAGGAATTAGCGTATTGTGGTGGCGCATTTGTAATTGCCGGTTCGTTTGAAAACACTTCCCTAATTGGTAACAATATTTCAAGACGATCCTTTTTAGAAAAATTAATTCCATTCGGAAGAATATTTTTTTCTACCACAATGATCATTTATGGATATAGCCATTTTTTATACACCGAATACATAAAACAAATGGTGCCTGCATGGTTTGGTGTTCCGGTTTTCTGGACTTACTTTGGTGGCACCGCGTTGATAGTTTCGGGAATATGTATCATTCTGAAAATTTTTATAAAGCCGGTTGCCGGGTTGTTGGCAATTATGATTTTTCTGTGGTTTATTTTTCTTCATATCCCGGATGCGATTTCGAATCCTTATCTTGGTCGCGGAAATGAAATTGTAAGTGCGTTTGATGCATTACTTTTCAGCGGTGTGGCAATTCTGATTGCTCTTACAACAAACAAAAGCGCGGATGAAATGCAAAATTCCAACTTTCTAATTCCAGGCTATGAGATAAAAAATAAGGAACATTAACGGGAAATCTTCTATCAGACGTTCAATTAAAAATTCGCTCTTTTTATTTGTTTACTGCTAAGTTTAGAAAATTACAGCATCGCTTAACGATTTATGTTCTATTAAAATGAATGCGCCAATGTTAGTTTGCTTTTACAGAATCAACGGCTTCGCTTCTTTTGCCGGTCACCACAAACATATTATTATACATATTGCCATTTAATAGTCCCTCTTTATTTTGAGACAAATTATAATCAATATCATAGTTCTGTAGCGTTGCATTAAATGTAAGCACGGTATCTTTTACTATAGGGTTTACTATAGCTACTTCCGCAGGCTGCGGATCGGCAAATTTGAGTGTACCAGCCAGTTTTCCATCTTTGTCATTCAAAAGGAGCTGGCACTTAACATCGCCCTGGGGCAAGCCTAACATAACTATATCCCAACTACCGAGAAAGTTAGCGTTTCCAATTGTTGATTGTGCTGTGCTGTCTGCTGTCTGTGCATTAATACCGATAAATGAAAGCATGATAATGCAAAAAAATAAAATTGTCTTTTTCATTAATGATTTTTTAGTTGGTTATTTTTTTAAACTGACTATGAAAGTAGAAAACGGGATAAAACTAATTTAGTTCCGTTAAAAATGTGCGATGAAAATAAGGGAAATTATCTGAATCTATTCGGGCAAGTCAATATTTAATTTTGCCCAACCGTTATTTTGGGAAATTGAAAAGTTGCTCTTTTTATTTGTTTACTGGTTAGGTCGGAAAAGTTAGCATTATAGATTCCTCCCATTTGACAGGTCACTGATAGCTTAACAATCCTGTTATTCCATCCGCAGATTGCGGATGTTTAAGCTTCCGGAGATTAAAAGAATTCCGAAAAGCAGCATCTATTTTTTTCATACCGACAATGACTTTCCAAAAGTTCCTTTTCTTAAATGACATCATTAAAAATTGGCTAACAGTTTGTTCATGAAAATTTCTCTTCATCCCTTATATTGCATTTATAAACATTAATATGTCAACAACAAATAACCGCAAGGACAAAACTAAAAAGCTAGCTCACATATTTGCGGGCATTATCATCCTGGTACATGCTTACGAAAAGTATGAGCTGGATGAAGGATCCTGGGTGATATTTTTAACAGCGGGTATTGCATTTTTATTGGTAGCCATCCTGCATCATAGGTTGGTTTATATTTTTCCCTATGTAGATGGCGTATTCTTTTTTATTGAAGCAATCTTGTGTGCGTTCATAGCAGCAGATTATTTTGTGCATGGCAAAAAAGGATTGCCCTGGTGCTATGTGATCGCCTCCGCAGCTTATTTATTTGCTGGATTTATAAAAGGTAAAAAGGGAAAGACTATACATCAAAAAAACATCGGTGGCTGATGTACACTCGAATGGATTCTCGCCGTAACTTGATAAGTAATAATCCCGTGGAACAAATTTCTTACTTCCGGAGTCAGATTATTATGCCCGTGCTTCCATTTGAGGTGTTAGCATTTTGGAGAACATAGCACACCAATATTGTGCTTTAGCTTTTAAGAATTCAAATTCTTTTTTGGAATTGATAATGCCATTAGTGAAGATAATTGAAACAGGTTGCATATGATTGTTGAATTCAAACTGTAATGCCACTGTAATAGCTGCGTTATCCTCAACGATCTTTTTTAAACTGCCACGTGTAATTAAAGACGAATTGGTTACCAGTTGGCAATCGTGTACGTCATCAAGCGATATGATTGACGATTGATAACCACCCTTCACTTTTTCTAGTATCATGATTTTTCTATGGATTCCATCAATGCCAATTACTTTATTATTCAGAATTTCCTGGCTGCAGAAAGTAAGATGGTTGGCAGCGCCGGCTCTGCTCAGTTTTTTTAAAAGGCTTTCCATTCTCTTTTTAGAACTTGGTACGACAAAAGGCACTAAAGCATATAAAAATGAGGCAATGGAAAGAAAAATCAGGAAAGTAGCGATTGGATTCATACTGGATAATTATGTTGTAAAAAAATGGTTTTTCGGTCTTACTTAAAATATTACAACGCTCTATTTTAAAAATAATTGCACAGAAAAGAAAATAAAAAAGAAACTGCTAAAAAGAAGGTATGGTCAAATTCGTATCAGTTTATCTATAGCATGCATTCAGGAATTTAGATAAGCTTCTCAGCGCCGATTGCGGCGGTTAAATTTGAGATTGAAATTAGAGCTCGTATGCTACAATAAACAGCATAGAACTCTCATGAATGGGAGAATAATTTAAAACAAAAGATTTTCTGAAATGCAGTAGAACTGGTTGTGTCTTTTACTTACGAAGGGATAAACTAATTAACTTAGTGAATCAAAATATCTCTTTTTTATCGGTTTACTGTTTCATCAAACACTAAACGCCATATTTTCTTTTTATATCTCTGTCACTTTCTCTTTCCTTGATGGTTTCTCTTTTATCGTAGATCTTCTTTCCTTTGCCAAGGCCAATCTCCAGTTTTGCAAAACCACTTGCTGAAAAAAATATTTTTAAAGGAATAATGGAATAACCTTTCTCTTTTATCTTGTTTTCCAGCTTGCGCAATTCTTTCTTATGCAACAATAATTTGCGCTCCTGCATAGGTTCGTGGTTGTAATGGGTGCCGAAACTATATTCAGAAATATGCAGGCTTTTTACATATAATTCTCCTTTGTTAAAAATACAATAGCTATCATTAAAACTCGCTTTCCCTGCGCGAAGTGATTTTATTTCAGTTCCAGACAATACAAGGCCCGCAACGTATTTCGCCTCAATATTGTATTCGTAATATGCTTTTCGGTTTCGTAAATCCATAATAAAAAAACAGCAGGAATTTTATAAGATTCCTGCTGCAAAGTTTGGTTATTTAAAATTAATGACTAAATAAAATCAATAATTGTTTTAGTTTTTCTTTCAGGTCTTTTCTTGAAACGATAAAATCGAGAAAACCATGTTCCAGCAGAAACTCGCTTCGCTGAAAGCCGGGTGGCAAATCTTTTTTAATAGTTTCCTTTATAACGCGTGGACCGGCAAAACCAATGAGAGCGCCGGGTTCGGCCATTATTACATCGCCGAGCATCGCAAAAGAAGCGGTAGTGCCTCCAAATGTGGGATCAGTACACAAAGAGAAATACGGGATTTTTGCATCAGTGAGCAATGATAATCCACCTGACGTTTTAGCCAGTTGCATCAATGAAAAGGCGCTTTCCATCATACGCGCGCCACCACTTTTATTAATAATCATCAAGGGTATCTTGTGTTTAATACAGTATTCGCAGGCCCGAAAAATTTTCTCTCCCATCACACTGCCCAGGCTTCCGCCAATGAATTCAAAATCCATGCTCGCTATTACGATTTCCATTTCAGCCACTTTTCCGTGTGCAATGGTGATAGAATCATGGATTGTTGTTTTGGCGTAGGTTTCTTCAAGGCGTTGTGAGTAGGGCTTCAGGTCAACAAACCCAAGCAGATCTTTGGACTTGATATTAGCGAACAGTTCTTTATGCTCACCATCATCGAATAAAATTTCAAAGTATTCCGCGCTTCCAATCCGATGATGGTATCCGCACTTTGGGCAAACAAAAAGGTTCTCTCTTAGTTCAGACACCGTACAGGTATATCGGCATTGGGGACATTTCGTCCATAGTCCATCAGGAGCTTCCTTTTTGTCTTTGGTAGAAGTGGTGATACCCTTTTGAATTCTACGAAACCAACTACGTTTTGCAGCATCAGTATTATCCTCATCGCCTGCAAGATTTGCGTCAAAATCTTCGTCTTGTTTCATAACTCCAGCCTTTATGCGGCTTTAAAGTTTTTAATTTTAAAAATGGCTCAAAACTTTTTTTTCCGGTATTGCAAAGGGTGTTAGGCTATTGTAATACTTTTATCCAAATATACATCCTGTGTTGCATTCAATAACTCTACGCCATCTTTGAAGGGTTTCTGGAATGCTTTTCTTCCAAGAATTAATCCCATTCCTCCGGCGCGCTTGTTGACAACTGCGGTTTCTACAGCCTCCTGCAAGTCTGCAGCTCCTTTACTTTCTCCGCCACTGTTTATTAAACCAATTTTACCACTATAACAATTCAAAACCTGGTAACGGCAAAGATCAATTGGATGATCCGAACTAAGGTTTTCATAAACAAGAGGTGATGTTTTACCGAATTTCACTGCATTATATCCGCCATTGCTGGTCGCCATTTTTTGTTTAATAATATCTGCCTGTAACGTCACACCGATGTGGTTTGCCTGTCCTGTTAAGTCTGCGGCAGTGGAATAATCTTTTCCATCTACTTTAAAGCCGTCGTTACGCAGGTAACACCACAGAATGGTGCACATTCCCAATTCATGCGCTAACGCAAAAGCTTCACTTACTTCCTGAAGCTGGCGGGTGCTTTCGTGGCTTCCCCAATAAACTGTTGCTCCAATACCTACAGCACCCATATTATAAGCAGTCTCTACCGAGCCAAACATCGTCTGGTCATATTTATTTGGATAGCTTAATAATTCGTTATGATTAATCTTTACAATAAATGGTATTTTATGTGCATATTTTCTGCTTAGAATTCCTAAAACTCCAAATGTAGAAGCTACACCATTACATCCACTTTCAATAGCAAGTTTTACAATATTTTCAGGATCGAAATACATTGGGTTTGGCGCGAATGAAGCACCGGCGCTATGTTCTATTCCCTGATCAACAGGAAATATGGAGCAATAACCTGTTCCGCCCAGGCGTCCATGATCCAATAATTGCTGCATGCTCCCAACTACACGATTGTTCCGGTCGCTTTGTACAAAAATATCGTCCATATAAGAAGAAGAAGGTAATGTAAGCGTTGATTTGTCAATTTTACATTTGTGATTCATTAAGCTTTCTGCTTTGTCGCCTAAAATGTCTGCAATTTTTTTTGATGCCATTATATATTTTTTAATTTTCGCAAAAATAGGAAATTACCTGTTTATATAATGTAAGATTTAAAGGAACTGATTCAGTAAG
This sequence comes from Chitinophagaceae bacterium, assembly GCA_023251335.1. Classification (GTDB taxonomy): domain Bacteria; phylum Bacteroidota; class Bacteroidia; order Chitinophagales; family Chitinophagaceae; genus Ginsengibacter. The sequence continues at coordinate 6,178 of JAHEZA010000023.1, forward strand.
GTTTTTTAATGTGAGATAGGAAGAGATGTGGTAGACGATTTAAATTGTCGGAGTAAAAGTTGCATTATTCCTGATTACTATTTTTGTAGAAAACAGGTTATTTTCTAATTCAGATTGCTTCAATTTTTCTCAATCCATTTCCTTTGCCCACTTATCTCTTTCGTCAGGGCTGAATTTCCACGGAGCAAAATTATTTTCGATGTTACTGAACATCGCGTTCCATTCTGCCGGCGCATTGCTTTCCTCCATGATAAGCGAACGTCGAAGCTCAAAAATAATATTTAGCGGATTTATACTTACGGGGCATTCTTCCACACAGGCATTGCACGAGGTGCACGCTCGTAATTCATCTACCGTAATATAATCATGAACCAATTTTTTCCCATCATCTTTAAAACTTCCATTTTCTTTTATATTTTTTCTTACATCTTCCATTCTGTCGCGTGTGTCCATCATTATCTTACGCGGGCTTAATAATTTGCCGGTAATATTCGCCGGACACGCCGCAGTGCATCGTCCACATTCAGTACAGGTATATGCATCTAATAAATTTTTCCAACTAAGATCAAAAATATCCTTAGCGCCAAATGCGCCAGCCGTGGAATTTTGTGCTTGTGCTTCACTGCCCGCAGGTGCCAGTTCAGGTTTGAAAATGTATGATACTTCCTGTTGAACATTTTTCATGTTCTTCATTTCCCCTTTTGGGATAAGAGGCTTATAATACGCATTCGGGAATGCCAACAGAATATGAAAATGTTTGCTATATGGCAAATAATTGAGGAAAGCAAAAATGCCCGTAATGTGTAGCCACCAGCAGGTACGTTCAATTGCCATCAATGTATTTGGCTTGAAATGCTGCATTGCGTTCGCCAGAAACCCTGAGATAATAAAATTTCCATGCTCTGCGTAATGCGGATTACCCTGAAGTTGCAAAGCCCTGTCTGCAGAGTTCATCGTAAGAAACAAGCCCATTAAAATAATTTCTGTGATCAGGATCAAATTAGCATCTGTACGAGGCCAGCCATCCAATTCGTGATTAATAAATCGCTTTAATTTTAAAATATTTCTTCTGATCAAAAAAATCACACATGCCAATAGTACGCCGATGGCAAGGATTTCAAAAAAATCTATTACGAAAATATAGAAGCCCCCCAGCGAATCAGCAAACATCCGGTGTGTACCAAAAATACCGTCCAGAATAATTTCTAATATTTCAATATTAATAATAACAAAACCCGCATAAATAACAAAGTGAATTACACCCACCAACGGATACCTGAACATTTTCTTTTGACCAAGCGCCAGTAAAAGAACATTTTTCCATCTTTCCTTTTTATTATCAGTAAGGTCTTCGTCGTGGCCTAACTTAATGTTTGCCGATATTTCCTTTACTTTTCTTGAAAATAGGTAAACAGAAAATGCTACGAGAAGGATAAATAATAGTTGCTGTAATAAAAGCATAATAGTAAATAAAGTAACGCTAAGATAAACAAATATGGAGTAGCCGCAAGGCATGCTTTGCGGCTACAATCTGTCAATTCATTCTTTGCATTATAAGCCTTAAAGAGTAAATTGCCGGCACTTAATTAATACTAAACATGGCAGCTCATCTAATTTTTTCAAAAGAAATAGCTTATCAAAAGATGCACAGGATGGCGTATGAGATAGTGGAACAAAATGTGAACGAGAAGGAAATAATTCTTGTGGGTATCAAAGAAAACGGAAGCATCATTGCCAATGCATTGCATAAATTTTTAAAAGAAATTTATAAAGGGAAAATTCAATTGTTAGATATCAAGATAGATAAGAAAGACCCGAAACATATTTCTTTATCCGAAGAAATTAATTTTAATGATAAGGTGATCATCGTGGTGGATGACGTAGCAAACAGCGGTAAAACATTGTTATACGCGCTTAAGCCATTCCTGGAATTTTATCCCAAAAAAATACAAACCCTGGTACTCGTAGAAAGGAGTTATAAAGAGTTTCCTGTTTCTCCTGATTACGTAGGGCTTTCAGTTTCTACTGCTTCTACCGAAAAAATAATCGTAGAAACGTCAAAAGGAGAAATTGAAAGGGCTACGCTGAATGCAGAAAAATAAAATAGTTATTGCAGGAAATCTTTTAATGCAGATACTTCCAGATTACAAAGAAGCCGATCAGAATGATAATAATGATCAGGATGATAGTAACATAAATCCAGGGATTCTCCTTTATGCGCCTTTTTTCTTTGGCAGATTTCTTTTTTTGTAATTGCAATTGAAGATTTCGGTTTAGCTGCTCTGCAAAAGCTAACAGATTTTTTTTGTTTTCAAAAGTCTCTAATCCTTCTACGGCATCACTTTCCAGTTGGGAATCTATAAGCGTTTTTTCAAATTCATGTTTCTCATCAGCAGATAATTTATCGCTGAGATAATCCATCAATTTCTGATTGTCAATATCTTTATTGCTGTTGGATAATATGTTTAATAAATCATCGCTCATTGTTCTTTTTTTGACGCTAACTTTTTCCAGTGTATTAAGTCATTATTTTTATCTATAATTTTTTTTAACCATTCAGGAGTTCATCATTAATTTCAGATTTCTTTTTCCATTCTGAAGATGGCTTTTCACTTTCAACATCGGGAAACCGGTAATTTCTGATATCTCCGAATAAGATTTTTTTTGAAGGTAAAATAAATTTACACATTGTTGCTGTTCCGGGTTTAACTGTTTTAATGCTTCCTTCATTTTTTGCAGGAGCTGTTCTTTTTCTACCAAATCATTTTTATCAAAATTCTCGTCACCATTAGAGATTGCCTGGTCGTTTAATTCCACTACCAAATTCTTATTCCCTCTCAATTTCATAAGACAGTGATTTTTGGCAATCATATAGATCCAACTCTTGAAATAATCCACTCTGTATTTATGCAATTCATTAATCACTTTTAAAAAGATCTGTTGTACACAATCGCGGGATTCTTCTTCGTCTTTTAGATATTTCATACAAACTCCCAATAGCAATAAAGTATATCGCGGCAGCAAAATGCCAAGCCATTTATTATCATGATCTTTATAAAAGTTCTCTAATAATTCGGCATCACTAATATGTTTATTCTGCTGGACTCGCAAAAGTTTCTTTTTTTTAATAAGATGTAAACTTAGATAATTTCCATAAGTTACCTTTGCAATAAATATTTTGGAATTTATGGAATATATGGTGTGCTGCGTGCCGGTAAGTCCCCTCAGGGCCAATCCTTCACACAAAGCGGAAATGGTATCACAACAACTGTTTGGAGAGAAATCATACTTAATTGAAAAAGGTGAAGATAACTGGACAAAAATTAAATTAAAATATGATACTTACGAAGGCTGGGTGCAGCAAAGTCATCTTGTAAGTATTGATGAAGAACAATATACAAAGACAGATAAAGAACTTACTGCTGATTGGGTAAATGAAATAGATTATAATGGCCACCTTATGAATGTGCCCATGGGCTGTTCGTTAAGCGCTTTCCAGAACGGCGTTGCTTTTTGGCGAAAGAATTCGGTTCATTTTAAAGGCAAAATCTGGAATCCGGAAGAAGTAAAAATCACGCCAAAGCTCATAAAGCAAATCGCTTTCAAATTTTTAAATACATCTTATCTCTGGGGCGGAAAATCAGTTTTCGGGATTGATTGCAGTGGTTTTTCACAGATGGTTTATAAATTTTTAAATAAACAGTTGCCAAGAGATGCATGGCAACAGGCAGGGGCAGGAGAGATTGTGAACTTTTTGCAGGAGGCTCATTGTGGCGACCTGGCTTTTTTTGACAATGACGAGGGAAGAATTATTCATGTCGGATTATTATTAAATGAAAATGAAATAATTCATGCTGCAGGTAAAGTGCGCCTGGATAAAATAGACAGCAATGGGATACTAAACATGGAAACCAAACAGCGGACTCATCAGTTGAGAATCATTAAAAGATATTTTTAACTCCGGATTTCGGGGTTAAAAGGGAAAGAAGAAAAAATAAGTTATTTGATTACCGGGAGATTAATTTTATTCATTGAAATTAAAAACAGAAATACCTAATATTTGTCCGTTTACTGAATGCAGGTAAATATTTTTCATTAGCAACGAACCTGGAATTACCTTCCGCTTCGTACCGGAATGCGTTTCCTTTTTTCTCCATCTGCCGGTCTCCTGTTTCCACCGCCATCTGCTTCATTCATTCTTATCTGGTGGCCATTATGCGTCTTGCCATCAAGGCTTTTGATCATTTTCGGTGCTGCAGATTTATCTACTTCTACCCAGGCGTTCATTTCTCTTAGATCTATTCTGCCCAATACTTCTTTTTTCAGGTTGCTTTCATCAAGAATATATTGCAAAAAACTGGCCTTATAAAATCCATCTTTTGTACCAAGATTAATAAATAGCCTGGTAAACCCGCCATCTCTCTGGTATGAGGGCCTCTCTCTTTTGTTGATATTTTCCCGGCTCATTTTGTTTTCCGGACGTCTTTCTTTAAAGTCTTTACGGGCGTTCAAGTCTTCCGCATTTTCATAATATTTTAAAAAATGATCAAACTCAAGTGCCGCTACTCTTTTAAGCACATCTTCTTTACTGATATCTGCGAATTTTTTTTGAAGGTCAGGCATGTATGTTTCATAAGCTCCGTTGGAGATGTCTGCATTGATCAATTTGTCCATGAAATAAAAAAACTGTTTACGACAAACGTCTTTTCCAGTTGGTATGTCCAATCTGTGAAATTGAGCATTCGTTATTTTTTCTAATTGGCGTATTTTATAAGATTCCCTGCTATGACAAATAGAAATGCAGATACCGCTTTTTCCGGCCCGCGCAGTGCGCCCGCTTCTGTGAGTATAAACTTCAATATCATCCGGAAGTTCGAAATTGATAACATGTGTGATGTCATCTACATCAATGCCGCGCGCAGCCACATCAGTAGCTATTAATATTTGCAGATCGCGGTTACGAAACCGTTGCATCACCCTGTCGCGTTGTTGCTGCGAAAGATCGCCATGTAGCGATTCAACATCATAGCCCTCATTAGCCAGTTTTTCTGATATGTTTTGCGCGTCTAATTTTGTCCTGGTAAAAATAATTCCATACATCCCGGGATTAAAATCCACCAGTCTTTTCAACGTTTCAAAACGCGAATGTGCCGGCGTAATAAAGTATTGGTGGTCAATATTTACGTTGGCAGTATTCTTTTTACCCACCGTTACTTCCTGCGGGTTGGTCATAAAGTTTTTAGAAATAGCTCTTACTTCAGATGGCATCGTTGCACTAAACATCCACGTGCTCTCACGATTTACTGTATTTTTTAAAACAAAATCAATATCATCTCTAAAGCCCATGTTCAACATCTCATCTGCTTCATCAAGCACCACATATTTTACTTTTCCAAGATCAATGGCTTTCCTTTCTATCATGTCAATAAGCCTTCCCGGCGTAGCCACTACTATTTGCACACCCTTTTTCAAGGCACGTATTTGCATCACAATAGAGGCGCCGCCGTAAACCGGCTCAGCAATAATTCCTTTCAAATATTTTTTGTATTCCTGGATGTCGTTGCATATTTGCAAACACAGTTCACGTGTCGGGCACACGATCAAAGCCTGTGGATATTTATGATTGGCATCCACTAATTGTAATAGAGGCAGCCCAAATGCGGCAGTCTTACCAGTTCCCGTTTGTGCAAGACCAACAAAATCTGTAGTGCCCGAAAGTAAAACAGGAATCGCTTTTAACTGTATGGGAGTGGGAGAATTAAATCCAAGATCTGTAACCGCCTTTGCAAGCTGCTCACTTAGGCCTAAGCCTTCAAATTCATTCATTAATTTTTTTAAATTTAGGGCGCAAAGGTATGTTAATTATTAGTATAGAAACCTATATGTACGGTTAAAACTTCTTTATTTGCACAGAGATTAAACGTTTCTATTTTTTTTCAATCAGAATTACCCATAACACAATTTTTGGCACGACTTTTTGAATGTACAACAGTATCCGATTAATCATCAAATTAAAGAATACAATATGAAAACGAAAGTAATCCCAATCATCAGCTTGTTATTTTTTATTTCCACTTCGCTTTTTTCTCAGAACATCAGCCTTGGCATTAAAGGCGGTGCGAACATGGGTAAAATTACCGGAGAATCTTTTAAAGACGAGTTCGCACTGTCGTATCACGTGGGTGGTTTTGTTACAATTAGCGGGAAGAGGTGGGGTATTCAGCCTGAAGTGTTATTTAGCCAGGTGAATGCAGATACAGCGTATAGCTTTAGCGAGGTTACGAATATTCCAAATGTAAACCAGATACAATTGAAGCAACTTACTATACCTGTCATGCTTAATTATAAAGCAAGCAATCTCATTACTCTGCATGCTGGCCCGCAGTTCGGAATTCTTATAGATAAAAATGAGAATTTGGTACAAAACGGTAAAGACGCATTCAAGTCCGGTGATTTTGCTTTGGCCGCAGGTCTTGAATTGCACATATTGAAGTTTAGAATATACGGAAGGTTCGTTGGTGGAATGACAGATATAAGCAAT
>JAHEZA010000024.1 GCA_023251335.1 Chitinophagaceae bacterium
ATTTACTTTCGACATCCCCTCCAATTTTTTTGTAGGCATCTCTCAATGGCATTCCCTGCAAAACCAGTTTATTCATTTCTTCTACCGTAAATAGATATTTATATTTTTCATCGCTAAGAATATCTTTTTTTACATCAATGTTTTCAAACATCAACGTTGCCATCCTGATACAATCTTTTAAATTTTTTATTGCCGGGAAAAGATGTTCCTTCAACAACTGAAACTCGCGATGATAGCCGGAAGGAAGGTTGGTCGAGATCATAAAGATTTCGTTGGGCAGCGCCTGGATGCGGTTGCAATGCCCGCGTATCAATTCAAAAACATCCGGATTCTTTTTATGCGGCATGATACTGCTACCGGTCGTTAGTTCATCCGGAAAAGAAATAAATCCAAAATTCTGATTCAGATAGAGACAGGCATCCATACTCATACGGGCAAGCGTAGCCGCAATATTAGCCAGAGCTTGTGACAAAATTCTCTCTGTTTTTCCACGACTCATTTGAGCATATACCACGTTGTAATTCAGATCACCAAATCCCAATAATTCTGTCGTCATTTTTCGATCAATAGGAAACGAAGAACCAAACCCTGCTGCAGACCCAAGCGGGTTTTTATTGGTTACTTCCCATGCACCATGAAGGGTTACTAAATCGTCAACGAGGCTTTCCGCGTAAGCGCCAAACCACAATCCAAACGAACTCGGCATAGCGAGCTGTAAATGCGTGTAGCCAGGCAACAGAAAATCTTTATATTTTTCGCTCTGTGTTTGCAAGAGATTAAAATAACCGTTTACGTCGTGTACCAGTTCTTCAATTTCTTTTCTTAAAAAAAGTTTTAAATCAAGGATTACCTGATCGTTGCGTGAACGAGCGCTGTGTATTTTCTTTCCGGCGTCGCCTAACTTTTTTGTGAGTAGAAATTCCACTTGTGAGTGGATATCTTCTACGCCTTCGTCCAGTAAAAAATTTCCTGATTCAATATCCTTGTAAATATCTTTTAAGGCTAGTTGCAGTTTAGCTAAATCTTCGTTGCTGAGCAAGCCAACACTATTAAGCATTTTGATATGAGCCAATGATCCCAACACATCGTAAGGTGCAAGGAACATATCCAGTTCACGATCTTTTCCTACGGTAAATGTTTCAACTTCTTTTAATGATTCAGTATTTTTTTGCCAGAGTTTCATTTGTTTATTGTTCTCTTTTTGTAATGAGTGTGTTTCATTTGTGCAATAATAGTTCCTTTTTCAATATGCATTTTTATCTCAATGTTCTTCATCAATTTACTCCACAGTAAACGAACCTGCCTACCGACAAAGGCAGGCAAAAACTCCAAATTTCTATTTATTTTTTTGCGCAGCGAAATTAAAAAAGAAACCCTGTGGTGCTCATTTATTTATATCCCTTCGCCTGCAACATAAATAATTCTGCGTAACGCCCTTTTTTTTCTAACAGTTCCTCATGGCTTCCCATTTCTATAATTTCTCCTTTGTCTAATACCAATATGCGATCGGCCATGCGCACTGTTGAAAAACGGTGGGAGATGAGGACTGCCATTTTATCTTTAGTAAGTTCTGCAAAGCGCTGAAATACTTCATACTCTGCACGGGCATCCAGTGAACTGGTAGGCTCATCCAAAATCAGTAATTGCGCTTCTTTCATGTAGGCCCTTGCCAGCGCAACCTTTTGCCATTCTCCGCCGCTAAGTTCAATTCCATTGTTAAAGCGACGACCCAACGCCTGGTCATATTGATCCGGTAATTTTTCCGCCAGCAAATGAGCAAGACTTTTTTCAGCCGATTGCCTGATCAAAATACGATTGTCTAATTCATCAATATTACCAACGGCGATATTTTGCGCGAAACTCATTTGATAGCGAAGGTAGTCCTGGAAAATGATGCCGGTATTTTTGCGCAAATCCATCATATCATATTCCCGCAGGTCAATTCCGTCCAGCAGAATACGGCCTTCAACCGGATCGTAGAGTCTTGCGAGCAATTTGACTAAGGTTGTTTTGCCCGCTCCGTTTTCACCGACCAGCGCCAGCTTTTCTCCCGCGTTCAACGTGAAACTTAAATGCCTGTTGGCCCATTTATCGCTGTTGTGATATTTAAAACCAACATTTTCGAAAGTGAAACCCTGCCTGATAGGATTTGGGAAAGGAACAGGTTTTACTGCCGCCACAATCTTTGGTTGTATTTCAAAAAAATCGAAAAAATCATGCAGATAAATTGCGCTTTGTGACACGCTGGTAAATCGTGATAGAATATTTTCCAGGAGGCTTCGAAGTTGTTTGAAAGATCCGGCGAGGAACGTGAGAGAGCCGATGGTGATTGCGCCATCTACGGTTTTAAATATCATGACCACATAGGCGGTGTAATACCCAAGGCTGCCAAGCAGGGCAAAAAAAGTACCCCATGATGCGCGCTTTATTGAAAGGCTTCTGTTGTCATCATAAAATTTATTACTGAGTGTTTTAAAACGATCTACCAAAAAACCTGACAGGTTAAACAATTTCACTTCTTTAGCCGTTGCGTCACTGGCGCCGAGAAATCGCATGTAATCCAGCTCGCGCCTTTCGGGAGTTTGGCCACGTGTAAGCGCATAACTTTTATCATTAAAATAAGATTCTCCAAGAAAAGCGGGAACGATGGCGACCAGCAATAATACTATCAGCCATGCATTGAATGCCATTAATCCGACGAGCAGGAAAGCCATTGTGATTATATCCTGGACCTGCGCAAGTATCTGTGATAAAAGAATCGTTCGTCCTGTAGTTTGTTGCCTGGCCCGCTCCAGTTTATCGTAAAATTCTGAATCTTCAAACTGGTCAAGATCGAGGGTAGCTGCATGTTCCATGATCTTCACAGATGTGTGGATGGAGAAACGGTCACCCAATAAACTATCCACCAAAGCGGTGCCACGGGCCAATCCATCGGATATGATCGCCAATGCAAACTCTGCTGCCACTAATTCCCATAAATAACTTAGATCGGCACCGTGAGTTTTACTTTGTAATATTACTTCGTCTATAATTAATTTACCAATGTATAGTATGCTAACAGGTATGGCTGATCGAATTAATCTCAGAATGATATTCAGCAAAGTGTACCAACTGTTGGTTTCCCATACCAGTTTAAAAAACCTTGGCAAATTACCCAATGCATCAAATTTTTCTTTGAGTGTAGGTTTGGGAAGTGCGTTAATAACAGGCCTTGCCATGAACTATTTATTTTTTTGCAGCAAAACTAATTTACTTGATCGGGCAATTCCTAAATAATATTTTCAAACAATTACGCAGAAATCCCGAACAAACTGTAGTCTGTTTGTTATTAATAAATATATGAAATTTTTTGCGTCATTGAATTGCAGTAAACAAACAAAAAAGGCAAATTTTGATTTGGGCTGAAGTTTAGACATAAACAACAAGCCTCAAAAATTGTTTGAGGCTTGTCACTTAATCAACTATTTGGCAACGTTATGCCAATTGCCCCAATTTTTTTAAATAATGAATATGTGAAACAATCGCCTGTCTCATTTTTGGAAATTCAATGTAATCAATGCCGTATTCGCTACAGGTCTTTTTAATTATTTTACTGATAGCAGGGTAGTGTACATGAGAAATTCTCGGGAACAAATGATGTTCGATTTGGAAATTAAGACCACCAAGCAACCATGAAATCGTTTTATTTTTTGTGGCAAAATTTGCGGTTGTATTTATTTGATGAATTGCCCATTCATTCTCAATTTTGCCTGTTATTTCTGTTGGCATCGGAAATTCTGTGTGCTCTACGGTATGCGCCAATTGAAATACAATACTGATCGCTAAACCCGTTACCATTGTTATAATTAAGAATCCGATCAGCCATGTTGCAAAACCCAACAACATAATCGGTAAAACCACAAACATAAATGCATAGATGGCTTTTGCCGCCCAGAATGAAAAATGCTCCCAGGCAGTCATTTTCCTCAAAGGTACTGCGCCGACTTTTCCTGTGAAATATTTATCGTAGTCTGTTTTAAATATCCATATCAAATGGAGCAGAGAATAAAGAAACCAGAAATAATGTTGCTGATATTTGTGCAGTTTCAATTTCTTTTGTGTAGTAGCAAATCTAAGCCATGGACGTGCTTCTATGTCATCGTCCATTCCGTCAATGTTTGTATAGGTATGATGGATAATATTATGTTTCATGTTCCACATGATAGCACTACCGCCCAGGAAATTGAGTGAGGCGCCCGCAGCTTTATTGATAATTTTATACTTACTGAAACTTCCGTGTGCTCCATCGTGCATTACATTAAACCCTATGGCGGCAGTCAGTAAGCCGAAGAATATGCATTCAGGTATAGCAATCCATACGCCCGGAGTAAAAAAAACGAGGTGCACATAAATTACCAGGTATAAAAGACTGAAAAGAATGCCCTTGAAAATTAAATTGAAGTTCCCCGTCATTGGGCGTTGCTTGTCGGTAAAATATTGATTAACGCGGTTTTTTAATACGGTGTGAAAATCTCCCCGCCCTTGTATGAATCTTGGAGTCTGCATTATGATATTGTTTATTAATTTTTATTAAATGGTTAATTAAGTTATATGCTGAATGAGCGCATCAAAAGAATTCATTCCAATCATTTTTTTGGAAATAAACCCTTCTGCGTGTTTTACTCCGATCATTTTACCAAACATCTTGGAACGGTTGATCACACTTTCTAAAAAATCCGGTGTCGAAATATAGGTTTGCGGCTCATCGTCATCTTTTGCCAGGAACTGAGTTTTGAACGCTTTTATGGCCTCCAGTTTCTTCTCTATTACCTCAGAAATGTCAATAACGAAAGAAGGTGCAAAATATTGATCCTGGATATAATTGAAAACATATTTCGGCCTCCAGGCTTCTTGCTTTTTTCCTCCATCAAGGGTTTCTATTTTCCTGAGCCCGGACAAAAACGCCGCGTCCATTACTAACTGCGCAGCGCGTCCATGATCAGGATGCCTATCATCAGGCGCGTTACACAAAATAATTTCAGGTTGATATTTTCTAAGAACTGTGATTATTTTCCTCTGATTTTCTTCGTCATTCCTGAAAAAGCCATCGGCCATGTCAAGATTTTCTCTTATGGCTGCGCCCAATATTTTTGCAGAATTGGCCGCTTCTTCTTCTCTTGTTTTTGCCGTACCCCTGGTACCTAATTCACCCCGGGTAAGATCAATAATTCCTATTTCTTTTCCATGATTCTTTTCTGTCAACAATGTCCCTGAACAACTTAATTCCACATCGTCAGGATGAACACCAAATGCTAAAAGCCCTAACTTCATTATTCTGTAATTTAGGAAAGAAGAAAGTCTGGTTAAATAATACGGCAGCAAAGTTACGGTAAAACGGCGGTTTCTCTTTAGTTTTATGACTTTGAAAAAGTTAAAACAGGGGGATCGATGCTTGAGATTGTTTGCCAGCGATCATAACAATTAGCGATTTCCAACCTGCACTTTGTTTTTTTTGCTACGCTACTTTTTTGCTTTTGATTTTTCAAATAGTTGATGTTTTGTTTTAATGATTATTTTGCAGGCATAAATATTTGTGATGGAAAATAAATTATATGATTATGAAATGGAGCCTGAGAAAAGATCCACATTTCTTACGTGGCTTTGCATTCTTACTTTTATTGGAAGCAGTTGGGCAATAGTGAGCAGTATCTGGTCTTACACGGCAGCTCATAAAACGGCGACTGTGGTTTCCGGCAATTTTAGTACGCAAACACAGGATTCCGCTTTTCAAAATGATACAGCGATGGTTACTATAAAAGAAAACCGTTCTCCTTTTGGAGCAAAAATGAAAGCATCTCTTTCGAAAATCTTTAAAGAAGGTAATATCCGCAAAATGGCAATTGGCAGTTTGGTTGCCGCACTGCTTACGCTTTTCGGCGCATTGTTGATGTGGCAATTGAAACGAAACGGATTTTATTTATATATTGCAGGAGTTGCTGTCGGCATTATGATACCTTTTTATGTTTTCGGCAACGATCTGGTAGCGGTGGGTGCATCTTCTTTTGCCAATTTTTTCGGGCTCATCTTTATTGCGTTGTATGCACTTAATCTTAAATCATTGAAATAAGGCGCTATCAGTAAAAGAACAAATTTTGATAAATTCTAATTAAAAAAAATTTAGCAAACGCAATCATAAAAAATAAAAATTTAGTACTACATTTGCAGCCAATTATTAAAATCAGTTCAAAAAAAATGTCTTATTTAACATCAGAAACTAAAGCAAAATACTTTTCAGATTTTGGAGGAAAAGCAGAAAATACCGGTTCTATTGAGGCCCAGGTAGCACTTCTTACAGAAAAAATTAACCATCTTTCAGACCATCTGAAATCCAATAAAAAAGATTTTAGCACACAGCGTGGTTTGATGCAGATGGTAGGAAAAAGAAAAAGCCTGTTGGCTTATTTGAGCAAACATGATCTTACAGGATATCGCGCGTTAATTGAAAAGTTAGGACTCCGTAAATAATCTTATCACTAAATGATATTGTTAGCTATTCCCAACTGAAATTACGGTTGGGAATACTTTTTTATAAAATAACCAAACAAAATAATGAATACTCCCAATCCGATAAATGTAACGTTCGATATCAGCGAAGGCCAGACAGTAACCCTGGAAACAGGAAAAATGGCACGACAGGCTGATGGATCTGTTACAGTGCGTTTAGGCAATTGTATAATTTTGGCCACCGTTGTTGCCAACAAAGAACCCAAAGAAGGTCAATCTTTCTTCCCGCTTACCGTGGACTACCAGGAAAAATTTGCTTCGGCAGGCAGGATTCCCGGTTCATTTTTTAAAAGGGAAGCGCGACTGAATGATTATGAAATTTTAACTTCGCGTTTAATCGATCGTGCCCTGCGTCCTTTATTCCCTGACGATTATTTGTGCGAAGTGCAGGTGCTGGTATCTCTTATTTCCAGCGATCCGGAGGTGATGCCGGATGCAATGGCTTGCCTGGCGGCTTCTGCAGCATTAGCTGTTTCTGATATTCCTATCCAGGAAATTATTTCTGAGGTAAGGGTAGGAAAAGTAAATGGGGAATTTGTGATAAATCCCACCCGAAGCCAGTTGGAAGAAGCGGAACTTGAATTTTTGATTGCAGCTACCGATAAGAATATTATGATGGTTGAAGGCGAAGGAAAGGAGTGCCAGGAAGAGGATTTGATTAGAGCAATTGAAATAGCACACGAAGCAATTAAGATACAGGTGAAAGCACAGGAAGAATTGAGGGATAAGGTTGGTGCAAAAGCAAAGCGAGATTATACAAAACCTTATCGTAATGAAGAGCTGGAACAAAAAATAAATTCATTTGCAAAAGATAAAATGCTGGCGATATCTTCAAACCCATCTGCCAAGCATGAAAGGCAGGAAGCTTTTAATCAACTGGCAAAAGAAGTTACAGAATACCTGGGAGAAGAATTGCCTGATGAAGATAAAAAATTAATAAAGTACTATTTTGGCGAATTACAATACAGTGTGGTTCGGGATATGATGCTTGCTACCAGGAAACGTCTTGATGGACGCAATCTTGATGAAATAAGGCCACTTACAATGGAAGTAAATATTCTTCCTTCGCCTCATGGCTCTGCTTTATTTACCCGCGGAGAAACACAGTCTTTAACAACTGTTACGTTGGGCACGCCACTTGACGAATTATTGGTGGAAAGTGCGGCCACAAGCAACTATTCTAAATTTATTTTACATTATAACTTTCCTCCATTTTCCACCGGTGAAGTAAAAATGATGCGTGGAGTAGGCCGCAGGGAAGTAGGACATGGCAACCTGGCCATGCGCTCGTTAAAACAAATATTGCCGGGAGGCGAATACCCTTATACCGTAAGAGTTGTAAGTGATATTCTTGAAAGTAATGGATCTTCTTCAATGGCTACTGTTTGTGCTGGTTCACTTGCACTGATGGACGCAGGTGTTCCTTTCAAAAAACATGTGAGCGGCATTGCGATGGGATTGATTTCAAAAGAAGGACAATTTGCAATTTTATCCGATATTTTGGGTGATGAAGATCATTTGGGTGATATGGATTTTAAAGTAACCGGAACGAGGGATGGTATTTGTGGGGTTCAAATGGATATTAAAGTAGATGGATTAAGTATGGATGTGATGAGGCAAGCGTTGGAGCAGGCCAAAAAAGGCCGTTTGCATATTCTGGATGCAATGTATCAATGTATTCCTGAACATAGTGCTGATGTAAAACCACAGGCACCACGAATGGAAAAACTGATTATTGATTCTGAGTTTATAGGAGCCGTGATAGGCCCCGGTGGAAAAATAATACAGGAGATTCAAAAGACAACTGGTGCCACGATTAATATAACTGAAGTAGGAAAAACAGGTGAGGTAAGCATTTTCTCTGCCAATAAGGAAAGTCTCGATCAGGCAGTGGCATGGGTAAATAGTATCGTAGCGGTTCCGGAAATTGGCGATGTATATGAAGGCACTGTAAAAGGAATTAAAGAATTTGGAGCTTTTGTAGAATTTTTACCAAACAAACAAGGGCTGTTACACATTTCAGAAATCATGTGGAAACGGCTTGAAACAATGGATAATGTTTTTCAGGAAGGTGATAAAGTAAAGGTGAAATTGATTGGTGTTGATCCTAAGACCGGAAAATTCAAATTGAGTAGAAAAGCGTTGTTGCCAAAACCTGAACAAAGTTCAGGACCACAACAAAGACCTGGGCGTTAAATCCTCCAGATAAAAAAATAATTACAAAGCTTGTAAATTTTTACAGGCTTTTTTTATGAAGAAATATTTTAAAATACAAATTGAAACGGCATCAGTTGAAGATGGTGAATTGATGATAGCAGAATTATCTGATGCTCAATATTACGCTTTCGAGCAGGAACAGCAAACTGTGAACGCGTATATATTAGAAGAAGACTTTGATGAAAAAAAATTAAAAGAAATTTTGCAAACCAACATCAATTTTAAAAAAGAAATTATTGTAGAAGAAAATTGGAATCAACAATGGGAGCAGAGTATAGAACCTGTGGTTGTAAACAACTTCGTGGCTATCCGGCCAGCATTTCATGAACCTATAAAAAATGTAAAACACGATATCATCATTACCCCCAAAATGAGTTTTGGAACAGGGCATCATGCGACTACTTTCTTAATGATTGAAATGATGGAAAAGATAGATTTATCTGAAAAGGCAGTCCTGGATTTTGGCACGGGCACTGGCGTGTTGGCGATATTGGCTGAGAAGTGTGGCGCCGCCGAAATTATTGCTATAGATAATGATGAATGGAGTATAAATAATGCATTAGAAAATGCTGAGAATAATGGTTGTAAAAAGATTTCGATTAAATTGGGTAGCGATCTACCAAGCAGCACACCCGCGGATTTAATTTTAGCAAACATCAATTTAAATGTATTGATTCAATCTGCAACAGAAATATCCAAAAGACTTAAAGTGGGATCTTTTTTATTAACATCGGGGTTTTTATTTACAGATGTAAAGAAAATGCAAAATATATTTGAGGAAAAAAACGTTGTGGTAAAGCAAACAAAGCAAAGAGGAGAATGGGCGGCAATTTTATTTCAAAAAGGGAGCGTCTAAAATTTAACGACGGCCCACATCAATTAAACATTATCTTTGTACTGCCCGAAAGATAGTGCGATTTAAAAGATATGAAAGAATTTATATTAATTATTATAGCTTACTTCATCGGTTCTATTCCCACTGCGATCATTGTGAGTAGGGCATTTTTCAATATAGACATACGGGAATATGGAAGTGGGAACATGGGTGCCACCAACACGTTCAGGGTGCTCGGACCTAAATTTGGAACGCTCGTGATGGTTGGGGATATGCTAAAAGGAATTCTGGCCGTTGCTCTCTATAATTTATTGCCATATTATCTAACGAACGAATTAGACCGCACCAACCTGATGATCGGTTTGGGGCTTGCCGCAGTAGTGGGGCATATTTACCCAATATGGGCGGGGTTCAGAGGGGGAAAAGGCGTGGCTACATTATTCGGGATGGTACTGGCAATCCAGCCAATTGTAGCTATTAATTGTGTAGGCGTATTTGTAATCGTGCTTTATTTAACCCGCTATGTTTCTTTAAGTTCAATAATAGCCGGCGTTGCGCTTCCTATTTGTGTTCTTTGGATTTATAATGAACAAGAAGTTTTCTATCGCGTCTTCGCAGTCGCAGTCGCGTGCCTGATAGTGCTTACCCATCAAAAAAACATTGGCCGGCTGTTAAAAGGAAACGAGGGACGTGTTCCTATTCTTAAATACCGCGACAGAAAGAAATCCCGCCGCAAAGAAGATTAAACGATTCCTTGCAAATCTTTTTCCAATTCAATTTATCAATAATTTGATTATCATAAAAATATTGGTACGCCAATTGTTTATGGAAGATTAAAAAATATCGCGTAATGAAAAAAAATTATTTGATTTTGCTTAGTAGTTGCATACTGTTTTTAGGTTGTGCTAAAAACGCTATCACCGGCCGCAGTCAGTTAGCGCTGGTACCGGAGTCTCAATTACAACAGGAAGCATTGACTCAGTATAAAAGTTTTCTGGACACCAGTAAGGTTGTTAGCAGTTCCTCTAAAGATGCTGAGATGGTAAAGAGGGTAGGAAGCCGTATTGCGGCGGCGATTACGAAATATTATTCAGAAAAAGGTCTTTCGAATGAATTATCCGGATACAAGTGGGAATTTAATTTAGTGCAAAATCCCGAAGTAAATGCATGGTGTATGCCCGGAGGAAAAGTTGTGGTCTATACAGGCCTGTTGCCTATAACGCAGAACGAAACAGCGCTGTCGATCGTATTGGGCCACGAAATAACACACGCTGTGGCACATCATGGCCAGGAAAGAATGAGTGAGGCACTGGTGGCGCAGGGTATAGCTATTGGCGGTGACGTTTTCACATCAGATAATGCCCAGGTGAATAGTATTTTCAACACCATTTACGGACCAACGGCGCAAGTGGGTGTTTTGCTCCCCAATTCGCGTAAACAGGAATATGAAGCTGATCATTATGGGTTGATATTCGCTGCTATGGCCGGGTACGATCCGCAGGAGGCAATTCCTTTTTGGGAAAGGATGGCAAAATTAAATTCAGGTAACCAGCCTCCCGAATTCTTAAGCGACCATCCAATGGATTCAAAAAGAATCAAAAAATTGAAATCATACATGTCAGAGGCTATGAAATATTATAACGGAAGTAAAAAATAATCGTTTTTTGTTTCGATTTCTTTATAGTACCGGTATTTTATTATTTGCGATAGATTACTAATTGAAGATTTTAAAGATCTTCAAAGTTAAACCTGTATTTGAATACAGGTTTTTTAGGCATAAACCATTTTTTTTCGTAAATTTGCACTTGTCTAAAATGCATATCTCCGGTTTTTCAGTGCTTTTTAAGCTCTACTTCCCGAAAAACTTTGTGCAGATATTTATAGGCTATCTTTTAATCTTAAAATATTGCTTCGCGTATGTCTCAAACACTGTTTGAAAAATTGCAATTAGAGGATGAAAAAAATCTCTTAATTCAAGGACTTCCCTCTACTATTGAGAAACAATTTTCTAAGCTTTCATTCTCCAAGAATGTAACCCAGCTCTTAAGGATTCGAAAAGTTGATTTTGCCCTCGTTTTCGCGTTAAATTCGCGGCAGTTACATAAAATTTTCGATGAGCTTTGCCCCGCATTACATTCTGAGACCAAATTATGGATAGCTTATCCCAAACAGGCTTCAAAGATCGTCAGCGATTTGAATCGAAACGGATCCTGGGATTTTCTTATTGACCAGGGATTTGAGACTGCAGACAAAGTAGTACTGGATTACGTATGGAGCGCACAACGTTTCACCAAAGCTGAAATCTGTCAAGAAACAAAATCTAAATCTGCTTCTTCAAAAGTCGTGAAAATGAAAACTGAATTGAGAAAATTAGCTGAAGCCGAAGGATTTTGATTGCAACTTGTTTGCTTTCATAAAAAATTGTTTGTCGAACTTTGGGAGTTTAAAATCCTGATTGTCGCCGATTATTCGATGTTAGTCTTTAGTCGAAAAATAAAATTCTTCCGTAATGGCAAAAAAATCCGTTTTCATGCGTTACCATTCGCCAACCGGAAACCAGATAGTTTATTTTCATCGCGCTTTGCTGTCTAGCATTTGAGCTCTTTCAAACCGATTTTAAATTCCCCATTTTTCCATCATTTTTAAATCTTCTGAAGCACATTCCAAAGGAGTTTTGTCCTGGTATTGTTCCTGTTCTATTATAAAATAATTAATTCCGTTTTTTCGGGCGTAATCAATAATTTCTTTTACAGGTATTACACCCTTGCCAAGTATTGTGCTGTCATAAATGTTTCCATCCGCTCCCGGAGAATTTCTTTTCATTTCATCTTTTACATGCATCGAAAAAAACCTTCCGGGATATTTTTTTAAATAATGCATGGCCCTTCCTCCTGGTTCATACATGTTGCCAATATCCATTTGCTGCAATACCAAATTTTTATCGCTCTTTTGAAGGATGAGATCGTAAATCAATGTGCCGTCAAGACTATGATTGAATTCATAATTCTCATTGTGGAAAGCAAAATGAATTCCGGCC
>JAHEZA010000341.1 GCA_023251335.1 Chitinophagaceae bacterium
ACTGAATATACCCGTGGCACGGTTAAGAAAAGAACTTTAACTATGGAACAAAATTTTATTGGAGAAGATGGAAATATTTCGGCTTCATTGCCTTTAGAAAACAATTTAAAGTTTCCGCTGGTTGTAAACTGGCTGGCACATTTTTTTTCATTTATTTTTCATCCGCTTTTTATTCCGGTAATTGCCGCCTGGTTTTTAGCATATGTGCAGCCGGGATATTTTACTGGTATTTCGCCACATGATAAATCTTTGATTTTAATCCAGGTAACCTTTAATACTATTTTTTATCCTGCCTTAACCGTAGTCTTGTTAAAAGCACTTGGATTTATTAAAACTATTCTCTTAAAGACACAACGTGAACGAATCATTCCTTATGTGGCTACCAATATTTTCTATTTCTGGATGTTTTTAGTTTTTAAAAATCAACCTGAGATTCCCAGAATCCTTACCAGCTTCATGTTTGCCGCGTTCCTTGCATCGTCTGTTGCGCTGATTGCCAATATCTATTTTAAAATAAGCATGCATGCGTTGGGCGTGGGTGCCTTGTGTGGACTGATGCTCATCATTATTTTTTCAGGATATTCTTTTGCCATTTTTTTAATGGCGATGCTTACCTTTATTATTACAGGCATTGTATGTACCTCCCGTTTAATCGTCAGTGATCATCGTCCACTTGATATCTATGCCGGACTCTTCATAAGCATCTCATGCCAGATCATTGCGTTTGGTATTTTTGGATGATGGATAAGAAAGTGTTTTAAAATGAACTTACAGTAAGCAAATAAATAAAACAGATTCCTATTTCTTTAGACCAATCGCTTTATATATTTGGTTTTACGACACCGGAAAGTTCTTATCCAATTTTTCTAACAGCGCGAGATTTTGCATAGCAGATTTTAAAAATTTTCGGCCCCGCTGGTGTTCCCAATACGGAATTTTATTCTTTTTATTATTATGTATGGAAATGCGATACAATATTTTCCAGTGTCGTAATATGGTAGCACAAGCCTGCCACAGCGTTAACCCGCTACCATAAACATGCTGAATACCGGCTCCCGCGCCATTGTACTCGAGAATAGAAAACCGGCTTCCGTTTTTTAAGTCTTCGATAGAACTGCATTTTATATCATAACGGCCGTAATAAAAATATTTGGTATGCCGGCTTATACTATCAAATAGCGACACTAATTTATCATCAATTTCATGAGCAAGATTAATCAGTTTACCCCCCTGGCTCCTGTTGGAAGCATGAGATAAAATAAATTTTTCCCCATCGGGTAAAATCATGTCCAGGCGCTCGCGGTGACGGGCATTTATTTCATCCAGTTTATATTTCAGATCTTTATTCTTTTTGATCAGTTGAAACAAGGTTGATTTGCCGTCACCAATAACCTCAGGCTGCTGCTTCAATAGAAAACCGGTAACTGTTCCTTTTTCCGCATCAGGCATCCGGTAATAAAAGACACTTACCTCTAAAGGATATTCTATCAGTTCCTGTACCAGGTAATTTGTGTGCATCCTTTTATGATACCGCTTTAATTGTTTTTCAGAATTCACTTTGCGAAACATAAGACCCATTGATCCCACGTCAGGCTTAACAACAAACGGAAAAGAGAAATGATGGCTTTCCAGCAATTCTTTCACCGAAGAAAAACTGGATGTCGTCGAAATAAAAACACTCTTTGGATAACTACGCGGCGGAAGTTGGTCATACATTTCCTTTTTACCCTCGCCTTCAAAGCCCCCAAAAGTAAGGGAAGGATTGGATGCGGTAAAAAACCAAAAGGAACGCGCCCTGGCACAATACCATAACCATACCGGAGCAATAGGAATATACTTGACATGATAATGCCAGGATTCCCAATGAGTAAGTTTGAAGAAAAATTCTATTAGGCTCATCGATTCAAAAATAATGAATTTTCTCACGGGAATAATTCTTCATAAATGAAGCCAATTATTAAATTTCCCTAATAAAATGTAATCGCACCAGATTTTTTTTGTTTGAAATCCATTGGGTAAAAATAAAGTATCGACCTACAGTGAACCGACAATTTTCGAATATTCCTGTTTCGTTAATCACGATGGTAATCTGCGACCAAAAATCAGGATTTTTAAATTTCCATTTTCCAATTAATAAGGAACTGCTACTTTTAATGAGAAGAATTAATAAACCTCGCTACATTATCATGCAACAATTTAAGCGATTCAGAATGCAGATAAACCATGTGTCCCGAAAGGTAATGTGCATACTCTATATTTTTCTGAAACGACTTTGGCATTGGAAGATGCTTCATTTCAAATTCGCCTTCAAAATAAGGCGTACCCAAATCAAAATAACCCATGTTTAGCATCACTTTCAGATCGGGATTATAGATCATGGCCTGCGCCAGATCATTCATTACATTCGGAAAGCCTATAAATCCGCGGCGTTTGAAATCCCAGCGACCAACATTACCACGGGTTTTATACTGCATGTCCTTGCCGAATTTTAGCGTAGTGCGAACATAATTATTGAACGTGGCATTAAATGGTGCATCAATATAGGAATCCATCGGATCGTATTCTGCATTTTCGCTTAACGGATCTATAGCATCTCCGGAAAAACGCGAATCTAAACGCCCGGTAATCTGGCTGCTATCTCCAAGCAAAGTTTGTTCAAACTGTGGCCCTGTTATCCGAAGATTCGCTTTTCGTATATACGTTACCGGTAGCCCGGTATAGTTATGAAGCTTTTCCGCGATCTGGTTAAAAGATGCTTCATCAATTGATGCTCCCTTGTTGAGCGCCAACGCATAATCATTCAAAGCAAAATGCTCCACCTCTTTCAAAAATGGCTCCAACTCTGCAGGTTGATTAGGAAGTTTATGATGATACCACGCAGTGGCGGCAAAAGAAGGTAACACTAATTCATAAGGGCGGTCATGTCCCGGATTTTCGCTTGTTGTTTCGGTCATGTTGCCGTATGTTAACAATTGCGAAAGCAAAATAATTCCACTGAGCCCCACACCATTATTCTGTAACATATTGGCGACAACAGCCGAACGGAACGTGCCATAACTTTCGCCGAAAAGATATTTCGGTGAATTCCAACGATTGAAATCTGTGATGAACTGCGTAATAAAAGCGGTAAATGCACGCCCGTCCTGATCTATTCCAAAAAAATCTTTAGGCTCACCGGTTCCACCCATCCTCTTTGTAATCACTTTTCCAAAACCTGTTCCCGGCGCGTCTATAAAAACCAGGTCGCTTGCATCTAAAAGACTGTAATCATTGTTGACTGTTTTATAAGGAGCTTTTGTTCTGCCGGTATCCTTGAGGTCTACACGTTGCGGGCCAAAGGCTCCCATGTGAAGCCAGATGGTAGCGCTGCCCGGCCCACCATTATAAATAAACGTGATGGGCCTTAGAGATGCATCTTTTTCATCGTCTTTAAAATAAGCAAAGTAGGACATGCTGATCGTAGGCGTATCCTGGTCGTTTTTCAGTATCAGCGTGCCGGATACCGCTTCATAATGAATTTGTTTACCTTCCACCGTTACTACCCCGTGTGTAACAGATTTTTGAGGCTTCTTGTAATTATTGATACTGTCCTGCTTCACATCTACTTTTACAGTAGTGGTAGTAGTTTCTCCTTTGTGTTGGGCGAAAGAAGTGATGCTCATTGCGCTGATAAAAACGGCAGTAATTAAAAATTTTACAGGTTTCATTTTTAGTTTTTAGAAAAGAAATAATTGGTTTGAGGAATTCAAATATAAATTATTTGGGGAGAACTTTAATTAACGGGGCCAAACATAGCAGATTGAAAAATGATTCCAACGAAACTTAAAAGTCAACCCGTTAATTTTATTAAACCAATGAATAAGAATTCGCTATTATTCTTTGTTTACTATCGAAACGGACTCACGACTCAAATTGAATTAGGAATAAAAAACTATTTAGCAGTTGTTGCAGTTGATTTCTTCATCGTATCAAAATTTTCCAAAAACCCA
>JAHEZA010000025.1 GCA_023251335.1 Chitinophagaceae bacterium
AATTCGCATTATTTGTTGGTTTGCTTGCCGGTAGGCAGGTTTACTATATAACGTTATCTATAAACGAAAACAAAATGTTCAAAAATTATTTTAGAACCGCATGGCGGAATCTGGTTAAGAATAAAACATTTTCGTTCATTAATATTGCGGGACTTGGCCTTAGTCTTGCGGCCATCTGGCTTATTGCGCTTTTTATTGCGCAGGAACTTAGTTACGACTGCTATAATAAAAATGCAGATCGCATTTATCGGCTTATATCGCATGGAAGCTGGGATACAGAGCAATTTGATGATGCAGAAACTTCCGCTCTTGCAGCTAAAGCGCTGAGAGATGAATATCCTGAAATAGAACAAACCGTTCGCATTGACGCGGAAGGCGGAGGTATTATCAGTTATAATGAAAAGCGGTTCAAAGAGGATGCGGTTCTTTTTACTGATCCCACTTTTTTCAAGGTCTTTACTTTCCATTTTATTGCCGGCGATCCTGTAAATGCCCTGGCAAAACCAGGCTCTGTGGTAATCGCTAAAACACTCTGTGATAAACTGTTTGCCAATCCACAGGCGGCTATCAATAAAACCATTTATTTTGATAATAATTCACCTAATCAAATTAGTGGAGTTATCGACGATGTACCGGAAAATTCTCATTTTACTTTTCAGGCGTTGCGTGCCATGCCGGCAGATTATGGCGGCAATTGGGGGAATTTCAATATTTACACTTATGTGCTTCTGAATAAAAATGCGGATGTAAAACAGCTTCGTTCAAAGATGCCGGCTTTTGTAAAAAAGTATTTTACGGCGAACGGTTTAGATATAAAATATTCTGTGGAATTTCAGCCATTAACTTCCATTCATTTGCATTCTCATTTAAGTTATGAATTAGGGCAGAACCGTAATATCAATTATTTATACGTGCTTGGCATTGTGGGTTTACTTATTCTGCTCATTGCTTTTATCAACTACATCAACATCACTACTGCAAGAGCCTCAGTTCGCCTTCGTGAAGTTGCAGTAAGAAAAATCATCGGGTCCAACCGTAAAAACCTGGTTTCTTTATTTCTTAGTGAATCTATTTTGGTGATACTTATTGCAGCGGCTTTAAGTGTCTTTCTCATTATACTGTTAATGCCTTTATTCAACGAACTTACCGGTAAGCATTTGTCACCCTGGTATTTTGGAGGAGTTAATAGTCTGGCTTGCTTGCTTATTTTCTCTATAACCGGAGGCCTTATCGGGGGATTGTATCCTGCTTTATTTCTATCCCGTTTTAAAACTATTCCTGCATTAAAAAACCAGGTGGGTAACCTCGGTTCGCAAATATTATTTCGTAAGTCGCTGGTAGTTTTTCAGTTTACTGTTACAGTAATTATGATAACCGCTTCAATAATTATCTACAACCAGCTCAGATTTGTATCCCAAAAAGACCTTGGATTTAATAAAAAGCAGGTGCTTACGTTTCACCTTGATTCGCGATCGTTGAGGAAAAAGTTTGCTGCCCTTCGTTCTGACTTATTGCAGAATCCACAAGTACAAGCTGTTGCTTCAGCAGGAAATCCGATTGGAAATAATAATATCGGTATGATGGATTATGGTGTTGAAAAAAATGGAGTACTTGATCCGCATAGCAATTTAGCTTATGCGTTGACGATTGATGAAAATTTTATTCCAGCTATGCAGATAAAAATAATGGAAGGACGAAACTTTTTGGAAAACATGCGTTCAGACAGCGGTAGTGTAATAGTGAATGAAGCATTTCTGAAAAAGCAAGGATGGACCAGCGCAATAGGCAAACGCATTCAAACAGGGTTAGATTCTGCAGGCACTATATTATATTCAAATATTGTTGGCGTGATTCGTGATTTTCATATTTACTCACTGCAACATAAGATAGAACCTATGATCATGCAAATGCCGCATTCCGCAAATGACATGGATAATGTATATGTGCGTTTAAGGGCTTATCATATCTCACAAACGTTGCAATTCCTGCAGCAAACTTTCAGAAAATTTGACCATGAGTCGCCTTTTGAATATCATTTTTTAGATAAGAATTTTGCTGCGCAATATGCTGCAGAAGAAAAGCAGGGCGAAGTGCTGCTTTCCTTTACCATTCTTACCATTTGCATTGCATGCCTTGGTTTGTTTGGCCTTATTACTTTTACCACCAGGCAGCGAGTGAAGGAAATTGGAATAAGAAAAGTGCTGGGTGCAACTGTGAGCAATCTTGTAAGCATGCTCACCACAGGTTTATTGAAGCTTGTTGTATTATCAATGCTTATTGCGATACCGATAAGCTGGATCATTATGAATAAATGGCTACAGGATTTTGCATATAGAATAAATATAAGCTGGTGGGTGTTTTTCGTGTCAGGTCTTATTGCGATTTTGATTGCATTGATGACAGTGAGCTTCCAGGCGATAAAAGCAGCGATAGCAAATCCGGTGGAGAGTTTGAGAAGTGAATGAAGAGCATCTGAACCATGATTAATTAGATTTACGGATTAACATGATTCAGAAACAATCATAAAATCATTTAATCATAAAAATCATAGTTCAGACAATGTTTAAAAATTATTTCAAAACCGCCTGGCGCAAACTAAGGGTATAACAAGCTTTTTACAAAATTCGGGCAATTTGTTGATCCACTGTTGAGAAGTAATTAATGAATTGTAAAACGCAGCAATAATCATAAATTTATTAAATCAACCACGGAAATAAACGGTGGAAACAAAAACAATCAATAACCATTAAAAAACAAACCATGAATCAATCAAAACTAAAATACCTTCTTTCCGTACTCAGCATTTGTCTCGCGCAGGTATCATTTGGCCAAACCACAATCAACGTGAAGCCATTTACCAAAGTGATCATCAGCCCTAATATCGAGGTTACTTTTATTGAAGGAAATGAAGAAAGTGTGACTATTGAACATAGCGCGGTAAGTAAAGATTCACTGCACATTGAAGTGAATGACAACACACTTCGCATTTACCTGGAAGGGCAGAAAGATTTTCCAAAAAATGAAACAACGCATGACGATGGGTATAAACATAAGGAAGCTGTTTATAAAGGCACCGTAGTTACTGCAACGGTAACTTATAAAACATTGAATGACCTTTCTATCCGCGGTGAAGAAACGCAGGTTTGTAAAGGCACACTCAACGGCAAAAATTTCAAAATAAAAATCTATGGCGAGAGCCAGGTTATTTTCGACGAAGTCAACTTCAGCCAGCTACAGGCTACTATGTATGGCGAAAGCACATTGAAGATAAAATCCGGAACC
The DNA here is from genome assembly GCA_023251335.1 of Chitinophagaceae bacterium. Classification (GTDB taxonomy): domain Bacteria; phylum Bacteroidota; class Bacteroidia; order Chitinophagales; family Chitinophagaceae; genus Ginsengibacter. Next base: position 3,283 of record JAHEZA010000025.1, read on the forward strand.
ATCAAAGATCAACGATATATCGCGTACGGGGAAAATAATGTAGATGCTTTTGCTATCACCAATAAAACGACAAGGATAACCGCATACGGAGAATCTAATTTTCAAATCAACGCTTCTGAGACTATCAAAATGACCGCCTTTGGCGATGCCAAATTAGAATTCAAAGGAAGCGCGCAAGTAAATAAAGGGCTCACTATAGGCGATGTTCAAATTACAAAAGTGGATTAAATTGACGTGAATGGTGAATCGTCAATTGTCAATAAAATAATAAATCAGACATCAATAAATCAGACATCAGAAATTAAAAATTATGTTTAAAAATTATTTCAGGATCGCCTGGCGCAATCTTATTAAAAGCAAGTTTTATTCTCTTATAAATATTCTTGGGCTTGCAACAGGAATGGCCGTTGCCATGTTAATCGCCTTTTGGATATACGATGAAGTTACCTACAATGACTATCATAAAAACCACGCTCAGCTTGCCCAGGTAATGACAACGTTTATTGACAATGATGGCAAAATGGAAACAGGACAGGCTGTTTGCATGCCGATTGGCACCGAATTGCGCAGTAAATACGGAAGTGATTTTAAAAATGTGGCAATGGCTTCATGGAACTTTAATCATGTGCTGGCCGTAGGCGATAAAAAAATTACCGAAAATGGCATGTGGGTTGAATCTAATTTCCCTTCTATGTTTTCACTAAAAATGGTAAAGGGAAATATAACCGCACTGACCGATCCATCTTCAGTTTTATTAAGTGAATCATTGGCAAAAACTTTATTCGGCAACGCAGACGCTATGAATAAAATGGTAAAGTTTGATAATAAAGAAAGTTACAAAGTAGCCGGTGTTTATCAGGATCTTCCACACAATACCACCTTATACGAAACCAAATTATTATTGCCATGGCAAAAATACATTACCACAGAAAAATGGCTTAAGGATGCAGCCACACAATGGAACAATCATTCGTGGCAGGCTTATGTGCAGGTTGCCGATAACATAGATATGAGCAAAGAAACAGAAAAGATAAAAAATGTGGTGATGACGCATAAAGTGGCCGCAACGGATGGAAAGGAACAGGCCGTATTATTTCCTATGAATAAATGGCGATTGTATAGCGATTTCAAGAATGGTAAGGCCACTGGTGGCCGCATACAATTTATTTGGCTGTTTTCTATTATCGGTGTGTTTGTATTGCTGCTTGCCTGTATCAATTTTATGAATCTTTCCACAGCACGAAGCGAAAAAAGAGCAAAAGAAGTAGGCATCCGAAAAACAGTGGGTTCCGTTCGCAGCCAATTGATCGGGCAGTTTTTGAGCGAGTCTGTTTTAGTGGCATTTGTGTCGTTCATATTTGCGATATTACTCGTGGCATTATTAATGCCATTATTTAATAAGCTTGCCGACAAAAGTATTGCGTTGCCCTGGGGCAACCCGGTTTTCTGGTTGGTGGCCTTGGCATTCACTGTTATTACAGGAATCGTTTCAGGCAGTTATCCGGCGTTTTATCTTTCCAAATTTGATCCGATAAAAGTATTGAAAGGAACTTTTCGTGTTGGCAGGTTTGCATCGTTGCCCCGAAAGATTTTGGTAGTGATACAATTTACTTTTTCTATTGCATTAATCATAGGAACCATCATCGTTTTCAGGCAAATTCAATTTGCTAAAAACAGGCCGGTGAATTACAAAACGGAGGGCCTTATTACAATCAGCATGTCAACTCCGGATTTGTATGGACATTATAATGCGCTCAGAAGCGACCTGCTTGAAACCGGGGTGGTAGATAATATGGCTGAATCCTCAAGTCCGACTACCAATGTTTATTCAAACCAGATTGGCTTTAACTGGCAGGGCAAAGATCCCAACACCTTACCGGTTTTTGGTACCATTTGGGTAACCCTTGATTTTGGTAAAACCATCGGATGGAAAATAAAAGAAGGCCGGGATTTCTCCAAAGATTTTGCAACCGATAGCTCAGCAATGATATTAAACGAATCTGCCGTAAAACAAGTTGGCATGAAACAGGATATTATCGGGCAAATTATCGATTTCAATGATAGAAAATATACAGTCATCGGAGTGATAAAAGATATGATTATGGAGTCACCTTATGAACCCGTTGAGCCAACTGTTTTTATGTTTGACCCCGAAAATGTCGGTATTGTTACTGTCGCAATCAAGCAAGGCATTCCTGTTCGCGCGGCATTAAGTAAAATAGAAGCCATTTTTAAAAAATATAATCCCGGCGCGCCTTTCAGTTACACTTTTAATGATGAAGACTATGCCAAAAAATTTGCCGACGAACAACGTGTTGGTAACCTGGCAACCTTTTTTACCATTCTTGCTATTTTCATTTCATGTCTTGGATTGTTTGGATTGGCATCTTTCGTTGCGGAGCAACGAAAAAAAGAAATCGGGGTTCGCAAAGTACTGGGTGCATCGGTATTTAATCTCTGGAGAATGTTGTCAAAAGAATTCGCGCTGCTCGTGATTATTTCCTGCCTCATTGCTATTCCGCTGGCATGGTATTATTTAAACAACTGGTTGCAACAATATGATTACAGAACAACAATATCATTCTGGGTTTTTATATTTTCAGGATTAGGCGCTTTGGCAATAACACTGATAACCGTGAGTTTCCAGGCGATAAAAGCAGCGTTGGCAAACCCGGTGGAAAGTTTGAGAAGTGAGTAAAAAAAGTCTGAACCATGATTAATCGGATTTACAGATTAACATGATTCAGGAAAAATCAATAAATCATTTAATCAAAAAAATCATAGTTCAGACAATGCTTAAAAATTATTTTAAAACCGCATGGCGGAATATTATTAAGAACAAATTTTATTCTGCTGTAAATATTATTGGATTGTCAACCGGAATCGCTTTCACTATGTTGATCGCGGCTTATATATGGAGCGAACTTCAGGTGAATAGAAGTCTGAAAAATGGCGATAGGCAATACATCATCCAAAGCAAATGGAAAAATCAGAATGAAGGTTTTCCGCTGGCAACATTAGGGCCTTTAGCGCAGGAATTAAAACAAAGATATCCTGATCTTGTTGCGAATTATTACAGGTATGATGGTGTTACTTCTAATGTTTCAAAAGGAGATAAAAGTTTTCGTGAAAATTTGCAGATCGGTGATAGCACTTTATTAAACATGTATGGGTTTACTTTGCTGCACGGCAATACAGCAACGGCTTTGAAAAGTCCTTTTACTGTTGTGATTACAAAAGATAAAGCAGTGAAATATTTTGGAAAAACAGATGTTGTTGGACAGACGATAACAATAGAAAGTTTCCAGGGATCGAAGCATGATTTTTTAATAACCGGTGTGCTTAATGACATTCAAAAAAATTCTGTTACTGATTTAATTGACGCCTACCCGGGATCATTTTACGTATCATCAGATAACCTCAATTTTTTCGGTCGCAACATGAGTTGGCAAAATGCTTTTATTGTTAGTTATATTGAATTGAAGAAAGGCGTTTCTCCAAAAGATATTGAACATCCAATTGATCATCTGATAAAGCAAAATGCTCCTGCTCAAATGGCCGCTGATCTCAAACCAGAGCTTGTTCCGTTAAGTGATTTGTATTTATCAGCCAATAACAATCTTGTTGAAAAAACAATGTATGCATTATCTGCAATTGCATTGTTTATTTTAATAATGGCGATCATCAATTTCATCAACATGAGTGTAAGCCGCTCTGCTATAAGAATGCGTGAGATTGGAATCCGGAAAGTTTTGGGGGGATTGAAAAAACAATTGATTTTTCAATTTCTTATTGAATCCATTATTCTTGTATTTATTACTACTTTGTTCGCATTACTGATCTATGTTTTAACCCAAAATTTATTCAGTAAAATCGTGGGAAAAGAAATTCCTTCATTTACTGATTTCCCTTTATACTTTATTGTTTTTCCAATTTTATTTATTGTATTAATTGGATTTATTGCAGGCATTTATCCTGCGTTTGTTTTGTCATCATTAAAGTCAGTTGAATCACTCAAAGGAAAATTAACATCAGTAAAAGATAATGTGTTGCTAAGAAAATCATTGATCTCATTTCAATTTATAACAGCAACTGTTGCGTTTGTTGGAGCTATCATTATATCTCAGCAGATAAACATGTTTCTCACAAGTAATCTCGGCTACAATAAAGATTATATTTTGTCTGCACAAGTGCCGAGAGACTGGACACCCCAGGGCGTAAATAAAATGGAAATTATCCGCAACCAGTTAGCGGCAATGCCACAGGTAAATAATGTGTGTCTCTCTTACGAAATACCTGACGGCAATAATAGCGGCAGCGCGCAGTTATATAAATTTGGATCAGATTCAACGGAAGCCATAACCACGCAATCATTAACAACTGATGAAAATTATTTAAGCGTTTATAAAATTCCTTTAAAAGCAGGTTCTTTTTTTGAAGGACACGCACAAGATTCCGGGGAAATAATTTTAAATGAAACAGCGGTAACTGCACTTGGTTTTAAAAATGTATCAGATGCAATCGGTCAGGAAATAAGAATTCCCGGAGATCCAACAATCTTTACGGTGAAGGGTGTAACGGATGATTTTCATTTTGGAGGTATGCAGCAAAAAATTGCACCCATAGTTTTTTTTAATGTACAGTTTGGAATTATTTACCGTTACCTGTCAATAAAAACAAAACCTGGCAATGTTCCTGAAACTATAAATGCTTTGCAGAAAAAATGGGCTGCATTAATGCCTGGCGCTCCATTTGAATATAAATTTATGGATGATACTTTAGCCAAATTGTATAAATCAGAAATACAATTAAAAAAAGCTTCTTACACGGCAACTGTTTTAGCATTAATCATTGTTTTACTGGGCGTACTTGGCCTTATTTCTTTAAGTATTCAAAAGCGTACAAAAGAAATCGGGATTAGAAAAGTGTTAGGTTCGTCCGTAACCGGCATCATGTCTTTGTTTATGAAAGAATTTTTAGGGATCATCTTATTTGCAGCCGTGATTGCTTGTCCGTTATCCTACATCATAATGAACAAATGGCTGCAGGAATATGCATACAGGATAAATATAACAGCGCTGCCTTTTATAATATCAGTTTTTATTCTTGGTTTTATAACGGCAATATTAATAGTAACACAAACAATAAAAGCAGCAATGACCAATCCGGTGAATAGCCTGAAGAGCGAGTAAGACAATTGAAAATAGCGAAAAGAAATCGGTATTATTTGTTGGTTTACTGTAAATCTGAAACCAGAATAGCGGCCACCACTAATGCGTCTCTATAAAAATGCAAATGTGAAAAATAGAAATACTTATTATTTGTTTGTTTACTGTTCAAAAAAGAGATAAGATAACAGTTATGGAAACACGAAGTTAAAAAACTAAAAACTAATCAGAATGTTTAAAAATTACCTTCTCCTTGCAATGCGCAACATGCGCAAAAACAAGCTGCACACATTCATCAACGTTGGTGGAATGACCGTGGCTTTTATCTGCAGTACATTTATACTTTTGTTAGTGTACAGGCATTTCACTTACGATAATTTTGAACTGAACAAGGATAAATTATATAAGGTATATGACTATGCTATTGGCCCTAACGGCGAAGAAACGGCCACCTCCATGCCCTACCCTCTGACACCTGCGCTGAAAGCCGAAAATATCGGAATCGAAAAAGCAACCAGGATTTTTGAACGTGGAAAATTAGTGCGCTATAAAGATAAAACGCTTGACATGTCAACCACTATGGTTGATCCTGACTTTCTAAACATGTTTACCTTCCGGGTTGTAAAGGGAAATGCCATCAACCCTTTAAGTGATGTAAGCAACACAGTAATCACTGAAAAAACTGCCGGTAAATTATTTGACAAAGAAGATCCAATCGGAAAAAACATTGAAGTAAGATTAGGCGCGGACTGGTATCGTCTCACGGTTGTCGCTGTGGTCAAAGACTTTCCTGCTAACTCAACAATAAAGTTTTCCCTGCTCGCCCGTACAGAATTAAATCCCGATTATCCCATGATGCAAAATTTATGGGATAGCCGGAACCATTCCGTATATGTACAACTAGCCAATAACACAACAGAACAACAGGTCGAAACCAGGCTAAGAAGTTTTGTAAAAAAATATACACCTGTTGATGTAGCGCTTGAAAAAAAGAGTGGTTATAAAGAAGATAAAAATGGTGATTACAGCAGTCTGCGTTTATTACCATTTACCCAGGAACATTTCAATTCACAAATTGGAAGCGGAGGAACGGTAAGTAAAGCTTTTTTATATACGTTGTTACTTATCAGTTTTGTTATCATACTAATCGCTTCATTCAATTTTGTAAATCTTAATGTTGGATTGTCGTTTACACGAACGAAAGAAATGGGAATTCGTAAATGCCTTGGCGCCGGTAAGCGCCAGGTATGGTTACAGGTTTGGGGCGAGAGTTTTATGATGGTGCTGATTTCAATGCTTTTGGCTATTGCTGTGGTGGATTTACTAATCAGAAATTTTAATAAAACATTTGATAACTCAATGGACGCAGGAATGTTGTTTAGTCCTGCAATTACGGGTATTTTAATTCTATTGGTTTTAGCTGTTTCGCTGATTGCTTCAGGTTATCCATCGTCAATTATGGCCAGCCTTAAAACAGTAGAAATTTTAAAGGGCAAAATAAGTATTAAGAAACCGGGAATGTTACGCAATGCATTAATTGTAACTCAGTTTGTAATTGCTATCGTACTTATGTGTTGCACCATCATCATTTTTCAACAATTTAATTATGTGCGCGCGGCTCCATTGGGTTATAACACAACTTCTATTATAAGCATTCCTATAAAAGATAATATAAATGGAAAAGATATTATTGACAAAATGCGCACGAGGCTTGCATCACAATCATCAGTAATTGCTGTATCAGGCAGCAATGCTAATCTTGGCTTGGGCGAAGATGGTTCCACCAGTACTTCAGTAATGTGCTTCACTTATGGAGATAAAAATATTTGCGGACAAGTTATAAACGGAGATTATGATTTTTTAAAAGCGCTTGGAATAAAACCGGTTTCGGGTCGTGATTTTTCTGCGGATCACCCCGGAGATACAGGCACAGCCGTAATAGCCACTGAAAGCTATGCGGCGCAGTTTGGAAAAAATGATATTGCCGGCTTTTCGTATTATCCGGACAGCGCCCTTCCAAAAATAACCATTGTTGGTATCATCCCCGACTTCAAACTTAATTCGATAAAAAGACAACAAAAACCTTTGGTAATATCACTAAGCAGTGATAAAAACTTAAGTTATGTATGGATCAAAGTAATCACCTCCAACCCGACCGTAACAATGAATATGATAAAAAATGTTTACAGTACGGTGGAGCCTGGTGTTGAGTTTAAAGGATCATTTGTTAATGAAAATATTGACAGGTTATACAGAGATGAGCAAATGATGGCAAAGCTCTTTTCTATTGCAGCCTGCATTGCTATCATTCTTTCCTGCATGGGATTGTTTGGTATGGCGTCGATTATTATTCGCCAACGGGTAAAAGAAATCGGTGTGCGCAAAGTGTTGGGAGCAACTGTGAACGGTATTGTTACTTTAGTCAGCAAGGAATTCATAAAACCTGTATTAATTGCTATCCTGATTGCGATACCAGTTGGCTGGTGGATTATGAGCGCCTGGCTGCAGGATTTTGCATACCGGGTAAATATACATTGGTGGGTTTTTGGTATCGCAGGATTTGTTGCTATCTTAATTTCAATTCTGACAATCAGTTTCCAGGCGATAAAAGCGGCGAGGGCAAATCCTGTTCAATCTTTGCGAACAGAGTGAGCAAAACGAATTCCCGGCTTGTTTCGGGATGGATGATTTGAGGCGCAAATAAATTCAATTTGAAAATGAAAAATAATAATCAGGAATAAAAAAAGCTATCAGCGATACTTACACTAAAATTCAAAATAATACATAATGCTTACAAACTACTTTAAAATCGCCTTCAGAAATCTTTGGAAGAATAAAGGGTTTTCGCTCATAAATATTGCCGGCCTTGCTGTGGGTATGGCAAGTGCTATGCTTATTTTATTATGGATACAAAATGAAATGAGCCACGACCGCTTTTTTACTAAAGCCGACCGTATATATACCTTGAATAATCGCGATAAATTCAATGGCGAATTGTGGGCGTGGAATACAACACCTAAAATTCTCGTGCCGACATTGAAGCATGAATTCCCTGATATTGAAGAAGCAGTGCGATATACTAATCAAAATAGTTTTTTATTCACAGTTGGCGATAAACATTTAAATGTATCAGGAGCGTTTACCGATTCCGGCTTCTTCAAAATCTTTGACCTTCCCTTTATAAACGGCAATCCCAATACGGCATTGGATAAAATAAACAGCATAGTTATTACACAGCAACTTTCTAAAAAATTGTTTGGTGATGAAAATGCAATGGGCAAGGTTATTAAAATTGACAGCACAGACTATTTTACGGTTTCCGGTGTTTTAAAAAGCCTGCCCAATAATACAAGTTTTGATTTTGAATACCTGTTGCCCTGGGCTTATATGAAAAAAATAGGACAGGATGATGAATATTGGGGCAATAATTCAATAAGAAGTTATGTATTGCTGAAACCCGGTGTTAAACAAACCGCTTTTGATGCAAAGATTAAAAATGTAACCATCAATCATACAAAAGGTGACGATGACCAATCAACTACACAAGTGTTCACACAGTTGCTTAAAGACAGGTGGCTATACTCCAAATCAGAAAATGGCCAGTATGTTGGAGGCAGGATTGAAACAGTGAAATTATTTTTTATCATAGCTGCATTCATTCTTTTAATTGCCTGCATCAACTTTATGAATTTAAGTACCGCAAGAAGTGAAAAGCGTGCGAAAGAAGTAGGCATCCGTAAGGTGGTTGGCGCTCAAAAATCGTTACTTATTGTACAGTTTATTGGTGAAAGTATCTTACTTGCATTTCTTGCTTTTATATTGGCAATAATAATTGTAGAAATAAGCTTAGCCGGCTTTAATAATTTAGTTGACAAACAGCTATCCATTGATTTCGGGAATATATCTTATTGGTTATTTGCTGTTGCGTTTATTGTTTTTACCGGCATACTTGCAGGCAGCTATCCTGCCTTTTATCTTTCCTCTTTTAAACCGGTAAGTGTTTTAAAAGGTACATCTAAAGCAGGCAATGCATTGGTAACACCGAGAAAAGTATTGGTGATATCACAATTTACTTTTGCTATTGCATTAATTATATGCACCATTATTGTTGGGCGGCAAATAG
>JAHEZA010000026.1 GCA_023251335.1 Chitinophagaceae bacterium
CAGTAAATAAGCAATTACCCCATTTTTTTATTTAAGAAACATTTTCCCGTTTTGATTTTTGAAAGGCACAATTTTATACCTTCATCGCTCACGCATTCTTTATATTTTTTAAAAAATTCTTTATGAGAAAAAATGTTTTTATTTTCTTTTTGATGCTTCTTTGTTTTTCTGCTTTTAGCCAGAAAAATAATGTAGCTGAATTATTGGTTCCGGCCCCTGTTTCTGTAACATCGGGTACCGGCGAGTTTATGATAAATGCAAAGACCAGTATTTATATATCCAGTTCGAACGTTGATGTAAAAAGGGTTGGCGAGTCCCTTTCAAAAAAATTATCATTTGTAACAGGCCATGCGGTTTCCTTTTCTGAAAATAAAAGTGCCGCAGGAAATCGTATTCGTCTTTCGATAATAAAAGATGCTTCTATTGGAGATGAAGGTTATAAACTAAATGTTAGTCAACAGGAAATTTCTATTGCCGCTAATAAACCAGCCGGCCTCTTTTATGGTATGCAGACCTTATTTCAACTGATGCCAAAAGAGGTGGAGGAAAAGCAATTTACTAAAAATGTAAAATGGAAAGTGCCTGCATGTAGTATCACAGATTATCCACGGTTTGCCTGGCGTGGGCTTATGTTTGATGTGAGTCGTCATTTTTTTACAAAGGATGATGTGAAAGAATTCATAGATCAAATGGTAAAATACAAATACAATCTGATGCATTGGCATCTTACGGATGATGAAGGCTGGCGTATTGAAATAAAAGGGCTGCCCAAACTTACTGAAGTGGGCGCATGGAATGTAAAAAAAGTCGGCTATTTTGGAACCTTCTCTCCGCCCACACCTGATGAGCCGCGTAATTATGGAGGATTTTATACACAGGATGATATTCGTGAAATAGTAAAATACGCACAAGATCGCTTTGTAAATATTCTTCCGGAAATAGATGTGCCGGGACATAGTCTGGCTGCGGTGGCTTCTTATCATGAACTCTCCTGCACGCCCGGAGCGGACAAGTATCACGTTCGGTCTGGAGAAGAAATTATGGATTGGTCTCAGGGGCAGCCGCCGATAGCAATGCTTGACAATACGCTTTGCCCTGCCAATGAAAAAGTGTATGAATTTTTAGATAAAGTAATGACCCAGGTGGCTCAGTTATTTCCCTTTGAATATATTCATGTTGGCGGTGATGAGTGTCCTAAAAACTTTTGGGAAAAAAGTGATGCCATTAAAGCATTGATGAAAAAGGAAGGATTGAAAGATATGGATGAAGTACAGAGCTATTTTGAGAAGAGACTGGAAAAAATTGTAGAATCAAAAGGCAAAAAATTTATGGGATGGGACGAAATATTACAAGGTGGATTAGCTCCCAACGCTGCAGTAATGAGCTGGCGCGGGATAGAAGGCGGCATTGCGGCTGCAAAGATGAAACATAACGTAGTAATGAGCCCAACCACTTTTGCTTACTTAGATTACATGCAAGGCGACGCAGTCATTGAGCCACATGTGTATGAAACGTTGCTGCTGCACAAAGCCTACGATTTTGAACCGGTTCCCGAGGGCGTGGATCCTAAATATATTTTGGGTGGACAGGCAAATTTATGGACAGAACAGGTGTATAACATGCGCCACCTGGGATACATGGTTTGGCCCAGGGCGATGGCTATCGCTGAAGCGGTATGGACTCCAAAAGACAAGAGGAACCGGTGGAATGATTTTGCATCAAGGGTAGAAAATCAGTTTCCAAGATTTAATGAAGCGCAGGTAAAATACGCCCCCAGCATGTACGACCCTATTTTCGCCGTAAGCAAAATAGATAGTAATAAAATAAAAATTGAGTTGAGTACTCAGATTGAAGGGTTGGATATTTATTACAGTTTCGACAACTCATTTCCGGATAATTTTTATCCTAAATATACGTCGGCTTTGACTCCTCCTGAAGATGCGGTGATGCTGAAAGTAATTACTTACAGGGGTAATAAACCGATTGGCCGCATGATCTCGATGCCGATTGAGGAATTAAAGAAAAGGGCTGATAAAAAAGAATAAAGACTGTTATTTGTATAGAATAAGATTGATAGAATATAACGGCAGGCATTCATGCCTGCTGTTTTAATTTGCAGCTGAAGTTTAAAAAAATGAAAATCCATTAAAAAAGTTTGTTTGCTGCTTTGACAAATGTTGACCAGTTCGTTACAGCGGCTTACGCCCTCAAGAGAAATATATACTATTTTAATAAGTCCTGAATATCCGGATCCGTTTGTAGATTATTCATTTGTCACATGATCCAGGGATAACGTTTAGCAACCCTTAAGGACATAGGTTGTATGGTGAATAGTACAGGATTCGGAAGACATGAGGCAATCATAGCTGCTTCTGTTCTTGACAATTTTTTTGAAGGCTTTTTGAAATAATGTTCGGCAGCGGACTCTGTCCCAAATATTCCTTTCCCCATTTCAGCAACGTTCAGATACATTTCCAAAATTCTTTTTTTACTCCATATTTTTTCGATCATAAATGTGAAATACACTTCCAGCCCTTTTCTGAAAAAGCCTCCGTGTTGCCACAGGAATACATTTTTAGCTACCTGCTGGCTAATGGTGCTGGCCCCACGCAACGATTTACTTTTTTGATTATGCTTCATGGCTTTTTGGATACTCTTAAAATCAAATCCATTGTGGTCAGGAAATAGTTGGTCCTCACCGCTCATTACAGCCAGTTTAATATTGATGCCCATTTCATCATATTTTATATAATCTCTTTTAAGTCCATTGCCGGACAGCAGGCTTCCGATTTGTGTGATCGTAATGGGTGGATTGATCCATTTGCATAACAAAATATAAAACAACGAAAAGAGAAATCCGTAAAATATTATTTTAAAAAGAGTACGGGCAAGCCTTTTAAAAAATCCACGCCTTCTTAAAAATGAATTGTTAGCCAAGAGAAAATCGTTTACTATTTTAGTTTGATGTAGCGGAGGGAATATTTCTTGCCTAGCTTAAGATCTTTCCCGGCGCTTTTCATAATGAAATAACCTGCTACCGCAAGGAGCGCTGCACCTATTACAAATTGTGGTGTGACATAATATTCCGTATTTGGTTTTGTGAATATCCAGCTTATCAATCCGGCTGTGGTTAATAGCAAGCCACCGCCCAATAATACAGCACCTGAGGTGCCCCAATCGAAATTATTTCTCTCTTTTTTAAAAGAGGTTATATCGCGATAATCAACCGCAAAAGGATAGGTAGCTACCGTATCAAGTATGTAAACGCCAAGAGTAGTCATCACTTGTCTTACATCATAATAAATTAAAAACACGGAATCGCTTTCAATAGAAGTTACGGAGCCTTCATGATAATTATTGCTGGTATAAAATTTCATTTGTGTACCGGGGTAAAATGACTTGACTGTTTTTTGATTCTTTTTTAAAATCAGGAAATCAGACTGCGCATAGCATCCTTTAGCCATAAAAAATGCGATCAATAAAATAAGCAAGTTTCGCATAGCGTTACATTTTTCTTAAGAACACCAAAACACCAAAAAGAAGCACTGTCCCAAAAATTAATAGAATGCTTCCTGAAATTTTATTAACCAGCCTGATATTTTTTATAGTTAATTTTTTTCGCAACTTACCTGCTAGTTTCACTTTCAGAATATCCGCAGTTATATTAAATATAAGTGCGGTTGCAAAAATAATGATGCGATCGCGAATGGTATGAGAAACTGCGATGGCGGTGGCCGTCGTAAGCCAAAAAGCAATTACAGCCGGGTTAAGCGTATTCAATAGAAATCCCTGTAGCGCTATTTTTGCGTGATCACTGCTTTTTAACTGGATAGACAGCTCTTCGGGATGAATGTGTACCTTTTTAAAAAAAATATAATAAAGGCCCATGGCAATAAGAAAAACGCTACCGGTGATTCCTATCTGCATCTTGAAATCAAGAATCATCGTAACCAGTTCTGAAAAAAGATTGCTAAGTACAATCAATATAAAATCGCTGATCCAAACACCTGCTACGAAACTAAAACCTCCGGCTTTGCCATTGTTAATACTTTGTTTGATAACAGTGAATACAACAGGCCCTACGGATATTACCAGCAATAATCCCATTGCTATGCCCTTGAGTATTGCTTCGATAACATCTATCATTTAGTTGGTAATAAATTTTGTTTAAATAATTTACAAAAGGAAGGCTTAAAATTATTAAAGATAGTAAAAGTGTAGTGTTAAAAATAAATCACACACTGATGCCCTCAAGGTATCGCTGCCATTCTTCTAAAATGTTACCTTTTAATACTCTTGGAAATTTATGCTGACCGCCAACTTTCCCCTTTACTCTCATAAAATTCATAAAGGTGTCCTCGCTAAGTACTTCAACAAAAATTTCTTTTAGCGCGTGTTTTCTTTCCACTTCGTAGTCGTCATTCAATTCTTTTAATTTTTTATCAATTAATTTTCTCAATGTCTCAGAATTTACGGAGTCGTCCGTTCCGATATACCAGTGATGTGCAAAAAAATCTCCGTAAGGAATCCCTGCAACGGTAAATTCTCCAATAGAAATATTGAGTTCGTCACTCACAAGGTTAACCGCTTTATTCATGTTATCAACACTTAAGTGTTCGCCTACCATACTTAAGAAATGTTTCGTGCGTCCTGTAATAATAATTTCACATTTTTCGATATCTGTGAACTGAACTGTGTCGCCGATAAGATAGCGCCATGTACCTGCGTTTGTGCTTATCAGCAGAGCATAATTTTTATTTTCTTCTACCTCATGTATCATCAATGCTTCAGGGTTTGGGATCATATTGCCTTCACTGTCAAAATTATATTGATCAAAAGGTACAAACTCAAAAAAAATATTATTATTAGTCGCAAGACGCATCCCTTTTGCATTTTGCCGGTTTTGATATGCAAGAAACCCTTCACTGGCCAGGTAAGTTTCTATGTAAGTGATTGGTTTGCCTAACAATTTATTTAGTCCTTTTTTATAGGGTTGCAGCGCTACGCCACCATGTACATAAAAAGCCAGGTTGGGCCATATTTCGTGAATATTTTTAAGATTATATCTTTGTATCACTTTTTCCATACACAACTGAACCCAAGCGGGAACACCTACTAAAAATGCTATGTCCCACTCAGGAGCTTTTTCCACAATTTCATCAAGCTTTTTCGACCAATCGAGCTCTCTTGCTATTTTCTTTCCCGGCTTGTACATGGCCTGAAACCAAAAAGGAATATTCTTTGCCTGGATACCGCTCAAATCGCCGGCATAATAAGTAGTATTTTTCTGCAAATGAGTACTTCCGCCAAGCATGAGCCACCCTTTGCCGACATATTTTTTGGGAACGTCGCTATATGTAGCCAGGCTAATTAACTGTTTGAAACTAGTAAGTGTATTTGCTCTAATCAGTTCTTTGGTGATCGGAATGTATTTACTGGAAGATTCACTGGTACCGCTGCTGAGAGCAAAAAATTTAATAGCGCCGGGCCAGCAAATATCGCGCTTACCATCCAGCGCTCTAAACCACCACTCTTTAAAAATAGTTTCATATGTAAAAGCGGGCACTACTAACTGGAAATTTTTCCCGGGATGCCTGCTCAGCAGGATCTGATCAAAAAGATATTTCTGTCCAAATTCAGTAAAGCGGGCTCTCTTTAAAAGTTTTTGTAAAACCTTTAGCTGCTGTCTCTTTGGAGAGCTTTCAGGAATATTTAGCGCCCGCGATAAAGAACGTGGAAGTTTGAAATCAATTAGTGCCATTACTTTTATACGTTGTTGACTTCAACAAATTTAAGGAATTGTTAATGCAGATATACCATTAATTTACAAATGGTAAGGTAAGATTATTCCGGGTAGAACTTTATTGCCACCAGTTAATAAGTCTGAGATACCATTTACTAAGTGGCAGCGGAAATTCTTAAAAAAAAATGGAGTTTTGTTGTGTAACAACGAAAAGATTTAATACCAATACTTTTTAGATTTAATACCGGGGTTTCAACAAATATAGTGTGTGTAGTTTTTTAATCAGGAACATCCTCCGCTTTCATATTAAAGTGGAGGATTTTTTATGAAGGCATCATGTTGATAGCTCACCCACGATTCTCCTTTTGAGAGTGTAGTATGCATCTTGCAATCTTTTTGGGTTAAATCCTTTTCTTTTTTTACTTTCATAAAAATTTATCATAATTTTATAGCCATTCTTTAAATTATTCATTAAATGGCATCTGATTCTCCGGATGTTAATGAATCAACCAACAAAAAATTAAAAATTATTCTATTTAATGTATAATCACATCTGGAAAAAGTATTTGCCCATAATTCGAATTTTAATGAAAAGATCAATATCTGAAGACCAGGTGCTGGATCTAAACAGGATTGACTTTGAAAGGGCCGGTACAGGCCGCAAGGCCGGCTATAAATTCAAAATAGAATTTACAGATGGGAAAGTGGGTAATGTAATTAGTGGCTCTCCACTGGCGATGCACCTCGCCCAGGTAATGCTGGAAGATGAGGGTGCCAGGCAAATAATTTCGGATGATAATTTTGAAATGAGCCTGAACACAAAGTTTCAATTGGCTATTAAGCATATTGAGAAATAATGTAGCAAGAAGTATGGTGAATAGCAGCCTACTTCTTTCAGTAAACGAACAAATAATTCATATTAGTAATTAGCTATTCAGCGAAGCGTCTGCTTAAAGTTTCATATAACTTTGTAACGCCTTCACATAATTCTCAAAAGCGTCGATACCTTGCTGAGTGATTTTACAAATTGTTTGAGGATAATTATTGTTAAACTGTTTTATAATTTCTATGTAGCCTGCTTCTTTCAATTTACTTATCTGTACACTCAGATTTCCTGAAGTTGCATTTGTTTTTTCTTTCAAAAAAGTAAACTCTGCTTCCTTTACGCTTATTAAAAGCGACATTACTGCCAGCCTTAGTTGTGAATGTAATATAGGATCGAGTTCTTTAAATTCCATTATGCTTATTTGCAATATTCATGTAAATAAAATCTTTTCCTGAATTAATCTTTGACAGGATATATTTTCTTTCATGTTAATTTTCTTTTTTAAAAATTTGTTTTAAAATATATCCCGGAATGATCCAGGCGACGATAACTGCTGCGGCAATAAATAAAGATTGATATTCTGAAGCAACGAAAGATGAAAAAAAAGAAAACACCCAGCAACAAACACCACCGATTATCAAAGGCCTGAATTTTAAAATAATGCCTGATAAAAACGTGGGCATACCATACATTACTAATATAAGCGGATAAATTATTTCATAATACTTCAGGTAGATACTAATAAAAATTACCAGTACCGTACAAATAAAAAACGCCAACCACACAAATCTGTTTATCTCGCCGGTATAGGTTTTCACTGTTATTAATTTTTTCTGTTTCCTGAAATAGAAAAATTGAAAGATTAGGAATATCCACGTGGCATACCAGATGTAGTACGAATTGGCATAATTGAAAAAATACAAGCTGACAAACTGAACGATACAACAAACCAAAATTAGCCAACCCCATAATAAATATGAAGTCCCCGTTTCGCCTATCCTGCCTTTCGCCTTATTGATCATTGAGGTAATCAATTCAAAGCTTTCTTTTTCCGATAGTTGCTTTTCTTCCATATTACTTTTCTTTTTTGAATTTTTGATGTAGAAGATGGTCCGGAATGATCCATGCTGTTACCGCGCTTGCAATGAGCAGAAATTGATCATCATAATTGCATAAAAAATTATTTGTATTGTGAAAGAAAATATTCTAAACTTGTTTTTCCCCAGTTTGGAGAAACATCAGACTCCGGCTTAAAATTGTCAAACAAGGTTTTTGCTTTATCGAATAATACTTTTGCAGCATCTTTGCCCCCGCCATATTGTTCCGGAGTAAAAAATTTAGATTGGGCTTCAAATAAAACAGGGCGTGGATTAGTAGGATCAAGCGATTCCGACTTTTGAATATTATCACTTATTAAAGCGCCATAAGTCATATAACGACTTTGAGGGTCTACAGTCATTTGAATAGTTGCAATCATTGCTTTAATAACATCAGTTTCTGAATTTTCTTTTCCTAAAATGGCTTCGGCTTTTGTAATTTGAGCATTTGCTTTATCTGCAATTGCATCTTTTTTTGAATTGTCCTGTTCACTTAACCCCTCAGATGCATAGCAATAGGCCGCGTAATAATAAGGCAGCCATTGTGTTTTTTCGGCATCGCCAATCCTTATGAAATTATTGGCAAGTTCGTCGAAATTGCCTTTGGTCATTAGCGAATCAAGTTGAGCGATATTCGCTTTCATGGCGCTTTCGTATTTTTCGCTTTGTGCATAAGCGAAAGCGGCAGCGCATAAAAGAACTGCCATTAAAACTGTCTTTTTCATTTTGTTTGTTTTTATTAGTTTAAGAATTATTGATTATTTTTTAGGTTTTTATATTCTTTTCGGCTTTTAGCATTCAGCCTTTAGCCTTCAGCATCATAAGTGATTATTAATATCATCTTGTGTTCGATCTATTCCAAAACTCACAAAATAGCCCAGATAAAAAAATCTTTTTGACGCTGGCGTAACCGGCAATTTATTTTGACCATCTACCGAATAGTTGTAATTGTAAATATTGTTAAACCCTAAAACATTAGTGACGGACAAAACGATAACCGAGAATGATTTTGCATTTACCTTACCAATTGATGGCAAATAGTTTACACTAAGACTCAAGTTGTTATAATTTTTGGTTCTTCCCTGGTCGAGTAAATTATATTTATTTTGCGAAAAATCATATACTATATTGTAATAAGGGCGTCCGGTCGCAAAAGTATAAGAAGCATTAAACTGTGTCTTGATTGGAGTAACAAATTTTTTAACTACTAATGAAGCGGTGTGCCTGGCTACAAAGGACGGTTCCATTTTGGACGGATAATTTAAAAAATCGCGCCTGGTATCTATGTAAGAATAGGAAATCCAGTAATCCAGATTTTTAATTGTTTTCTTATCGCGCCAGAAAAATTCAATCCCTTTGGCATCTCCAAATCCGCTGTTATCAATTGCTTTAAAAGTTTCATTATTAGCATTGGTTGTCTTAATAAGATCGGCATACTTCTTATAATATAACTCTGTGCGAAAGGTTCGCTGGCTGGTGATCTTTTGGTATTGAGCAATGTAATGAGTTGCTTTTTGGAAGTGCAATGCGTTTATCGACGGCAAATAGTTGTTGTTGGGATCCTGGTAAAAAATTCCGTAAGCAACGGAAGCCTGGCTTTTGTCGTGAAATTTGTAAGCAAATGATAAGCGCGGGGCGATATCTGATTTATCCAGCAATTTAGAATGTTCGGCACGTACGCCTACTCTTGCGGCAATATTATTACTAAGATAAACGTCCGCTTCGCCAAAGGCTGCTACAATATTTTCCTTTATTTTTTCAGGATAGCTGATTCCATCGTACTGATGATAAGTGGCGCTTTGAGTCGTATTATTGTTCTCGCCACCCAAACGAATTGAACTCAGATTTTTAATATTCTTTTCAAAAACCAGTTTTGTATTTATATACTGCCCCTTGTTGGTAAGATTAAAATTTTTATATGCATAAAGTGGATCGTCATTTATTTCTTGTTTTTCATTGTCCTGGTTTTGTAGTTCATTCCTGATGCTGTCTTTATTGGTACTGTACGATGCGCCTACATTTACTTTCCATCCTTTCCCTAAATATTCTTTCCACGAAAGATTATGATACATATTGAAATTCCTTAACCCGAAAGCATCTTTCAACATTAGCGAATCTATATCCTGCCTTTTATATCCTACGTTAGTTGTGCTGAAATAGCCATAATATTTCAACATTCCGGTGGAGGATGTTTTTATTCTGTAGTTGGCATCTGCTTCCTGTACCACAGGTACTTTAAAGTAATCGAATTGTTGCCTGATCAAACCATAAACTAAAGAAAGATTGGTATAAGCATAAGTAACTCCCCAGGATGATTTTTTGTTTTTGGAAAGTTTTTGAATTCCTGCATTAGCACCGAGATAAGAAATTCCAAAATCGGCGGATGTTTTATCCGGGAGATCTATAGATTGCAATAAAAGTACAGATGAAAGTGCCTGACCGTATAACGCCGAATAACCTCCTGAACTGAAAATAGTGCCTTTAAATAAAAATGGATTAAATCTTCCGCGCGTGGCTTGTCCGGGTTCCGTGCTGTAGTAAAAATTATTAACGAGTGATCCATCAATATAATATTTTGTTTCATCGGCCGTGCCTCCCCGAACGAACAATCCGTCTTGCTCTCCAATTTGTTGTGTGCCTGGTATTGTTTTTAGTGCAGAAGTAATATCACCATTGGCACTTGCGGTGGTTACAATATCAATCGGGTTCAAAGCGGTAGCCCGTTTTGCATCGCTCGCCTCAAATGTGCCTGCACTTATTACAACTGCTCTCAGTTCTGTGATGGATTCTTTCAACTCTATTGTTAAACTTATTGGCACGCCACTAATATTTATTTTTTCTTCAAACGGTTTGTATCCCGTTGAGGTGGCTGTTATAATTTGTTCTCCCTTTTCTGTACTGGTAAACGAATAATTTCCTAATGAATCGGTAGTTGCACCATCATAAGAATCTTTTAATGCGATGCTAACTCCTGCAAGGGGGCTTTTCTTATTGTCAATTACTTTCCCGCTTACTTTTGTTTGTGCTATCCCACGAACACTTATTAAAAGAAAAGAAAAAAGCAGGATCTTACACACCTTTTATAAATTTAGCACAAAAATAAAGTAGTTTATTTTATAAACAAAATATTTTTTTAAATATTTTTGGAAAATTTTATAAGCATTTTTTTCGGCTCAACTATTTGTTAATCAACAGCAAACAGATTAATATGTCATAAAAACCGGATGCCTGGTGGTATGTAAAATTTATCAACATCGAAGAAATTTAATTTGTTTATCTGACTGCAATTTGTAATTTAGCAATAGAATTTAATGGGTTAGTAAGTACAAAGAGCTGGTAGTAATACTGGCTCTTTTACTTTTGTAGTAAACAAACTTATTTGACCGATTTTTATTTCGATTAATTTCTTCCTATTTTAAATTTCATTTTTCTTCTCTTGCTAATGATTGTTTAATTTCATTGCTTTCAAATAAATTTTAGATGAGCAAAACAAAGACTGCTTTTTTTTGCAGCAATTGCGGACAGGAAAGCGCTAAGTGGGTAGGCAAGTGCCCTGCATGTAATGAGTGGAATACTTTTGTAGAAGAAGTAATAGTAAAGGGAAATGAAAAGCAGCCAAATGAATGGAAACAATTTTCAGGAATTAGTAGCGGGGTGAAAACAATTTCCTTGCAGGACGTAGCAAGTGGAGAAGAAGAAAGAATTATTACGGTTGATGCAGAATTGAATCGCGTGCTTGGTGGCGGAATTGTTTTAGGAAGTATTGTATTGGTAGCGGGCGAACCTGGCATTGGCAAGTCAACGCTCTTTTTGCAGGCATCTTTACAATTAAAGAATATTATTACTCTTTATATAAGTGGCGAAGAAAGTGAGCAACAAATTAAAATGCGTGCTGACCGGTTACAAATAAGTAATGAAAATTTCTTCCTGCTTACAGAAACCAACACGCAGTCTATTTTCAAAGAGATAAAAAAGTTAAAGCCGCAATTAGTAATAGTTGATTCTGTTCAAACACTTCAGTCGCCATATATTGAATCTGCTCCCGGGAGTATATCCCAGATAAAAGAGAGCGCGTCCGAATTTCAACGCTTCGCAAAGGAAACCAATATTCCTGTTTTTCTAATTGGCCACATCACCAAGGAAGGGAGCATAGCGGGTCCGAAAATTCTTGAGCACATGGTGGATACTGTTTTGCAATTTGAAGGCGACCGCCATTATGCGTACCGTATCTTGCGCACGTTAAAAAATCGTTTTGGTTCTACATCTGAATTGGGAATTTATGAAATGACCAGTGAAGGGATGAAAGAAGTTTCCAATCCTTCAGAAATTTTGATCACACAAAAGGAAGAGCAATTAAGTGGCGTCGCTATCGCAGCTACAATGGAGGGGATACGTCCATTGTTAATTGAGGTACAAGCGTTGGTCACTCAAAGTGTATATGGAACACCGCAGAGAACCAATACGGGTTTTGATTTAAGAAGATTACAATTGTTGCTTGCGGTATTAGAGAAGCGTGGCGGTTTTCATTTCGGGGTTAAAGATGTGTTTATAAATATTGCCGGAGGGATAAAAGTAGAAGATCCTTCCATTGATCTGGCGGTTTTAAGCGCCTTACTTTCTTCGTACGAAGATATACCGTTGCCAATGCATCTTTGCTTTGCCGGCGAAGTGGGTTTGAGCGGAGAAATAAGAGCGGTGAACCGTATAGAGCAGCGCATAGCTGAAGCACAAAAATTGGGATTTGAAAAAATAATTGTGAGTAAATACAATACCAAAGGTTTAGGTAAAAACAAATTCAGTATTGAAGTGGTGCCTTTGGGTAAAGTAGAAGAACTGTATCAATATTTATTCTGAAAGTGCCTCTTTAAATATGGCTTC
>JAHEZA010000342.1 GCA_023251335.1 Chitinophagaceae bacterium
CAAACGAACAAATATTTACGATTTCTATTTTTAAAATAAACACTCAAATTTTATTCCCCTTTAAACGATGACCATCGGCTTTGTAGTTTCCTTCTATGATTTTCGCAATGATGTAAGGAAGGTAATTGAAATACTTTCCTCTGATAATAAAGTGATCGTATTTTATAAACCTGCGGATAAAGAAAAGGTATTGAACCATAAAATACCTAATGTTGAGTACAGGCCGATCCTGGAAAAGAATCGAAAAATTAGGAACATTGTTGCAGAACAATTATTCCTTTATTTTAAAAAATTACCGAAGAGCCGGAATAACTATTTTTTAATGGAGTTGCTCAAGATTTCGAATTTAAAGAATCAGCATACAAAAAGACAGGGAAAGTTCATTTTAAAAATGCAACAAATTTTGCCACGCATAATAGGTTACGATAGCTTACTTAATTGGCTTCGCCCTTCCTGTAATACGGATATCAGAGATATTGATCGCTTTATTTTATTTACCGAAATTGCCGATGATTTTTTCCTGAGCCGGTTACTGAAAGAAAAGAAAGATATAATAATTTATGTTTACAGTTGGGATCATCCGTGCAAGCATACAAGATTTTCCAGGCAAGTAAAATATATGTGCTGGTCAAACGGAATAAAAGAGGATATAGTGAGATTGCAGGGGATTGACGCGGATCTAATTAGAATAAACGGAGCGAGCCAGTTTGGATATATCAATGAATTTCTTAAAAGAAATCCAGAATCGTTTCAAAGAACTTATCCCTTTGAGTACATTTATTTTGGTTGTGCGATTGGCATTAAAGAATTGGTGCCGCATGAAATAAAAGTTATCCGGCAATTGGCTGAAGCAACATTCGAAAAAAATCCGGAACTTAAATTTGTAATACGTCCATACCCAGTTTTGGATCAATGGTCACTTTATGAAGAACTCAGGGAAATGCCTAATGTTATCCTGGATGATTCTTTCAGAAATAAAGATCTCTCCATTAATGATGCTGATATTTATTCAAAATTTGAAAAGATTCAAAATGCAAAAGCTTTTATTCATTTGGGTACCACACTCGGCCTTGAAGCTTGCTTTAACAGTAAACCAAGTTTTATTGTAGATTTTGGTTTTGAAAATAAAAAAGGATTGTCACTTTATGCATTTATACATCAATATCAGAATGAAAAATATTTAGTGGACGCGTCAAAGAAAAATACGCTGAAAAGTTTGGAAGAATATGAAAACTTTCTGGGAGCGAGTAATGAAGCCCAATATTTAGAAATCAATGATATTGTAAAGAAAGAGTTTCCCATAAAATCATTTTTGGAATTTAGTAAAAGCCTCATTTCCTAATGAAGCCTTTTTTAATTCAGGTTTATGTATGTTTTTTGGCTTTCAAAGACTATATTTTTCGCCAATGGATCATGTATATTCCTTTTTATTCGTTCCGAAAGTTTTTTATAAAAAATACCATTCATTCTTTAGGAGAAAACACTTCGTTCTTAGTGGGAGTTGAATTCAGGAACGGAAAAAATATTTCAATTGGAAATAATTCTATTATCAATAAGAAAGTATTGCTTGATGGAAGAGGTGGAAAATTAGTGATAGGCAATGATGTGGACATAGCCCAGGAAACTAATATCTGGACTTTGGAGCATGATGTGCATGATGACCATCACAAAGATATTGGCGCAGATGTTATAATTGAGGATTATGTATGGATTGCTTCGAGAGTGACCATACTTCCTGGTGTCAGGATTGGAAGGGGTGCAGTGGTTGCGTCATGTGCTCTTGTTAATAAGGATGTGCCTCCCATGGCAATCGTTGGTGGTGTTCCCGCAAAGGTGCTTGGCACAAGAAAAAGCGCCTTAAAGTATAAATTACATTATAAACCCTGGTTTAAATAATATTTGGAAAAACAAATTCGCATTTCCTGCCTTCCTGTTGCAGGTATTCAAAATCCTTATCAATTTTTAATGATAAAAGGGCTGCAATCAGATTCACGGTTAATTGTGAAAAATGGAATTGATGATCGGTTTTTGGGAATTATCAAAACAGCGATTGTACAAAAGCCTGATTATATTCACTTCGATTGGGAAACATCTTACTATTACCGGAGAAGTTTGTGGATGACCATCGTTAATATTCCTTTTTTTATACTACAGGTTTTTATAGCGAGGTATGTGCTGAATTGCAAATTAGTATGGACACCGCATAATATTATTCCACATGATTCTAAATACATAAAAATTCATAGATTTTGCAGACGGTTTTTTGCAAGGAACATGAAGTGGATTCGCCTTTTTTCAGAAATAAGTTTGCCTGCTGCTGTTAAGCAATTGAAGTGTGACAAGAGTAAATTCAAAATAATTCCCGAGGGATCTTATGTTGGATACTATCCCAACAATGTCAGCCGCAGCGAAGCAAGGAAATTTTTGAACATTGCAGATGATAAAAGGGTTTTATTATATACCGGTTTTATAAAACCCTATAAAGGAATTGACAATCTTATTGAATGCTTTAAAAAATCCTATCAGGAGAATGCTATTTTAATAATCGCGGGAAAAGTAATGAATCCCGCGTATTTTGAAATTATAAAAAAATCTATCAATGAAAACATTATTCTTGTTGACCGTTTTATAGAGAATGATGAATTGCAATATTTTTTTAATGCTGCCGATATAGTAACGCTTCCATTTAAAAAAATAGAAAATTCTGGTTCCGTTATTCTGGCGATGAGTTTTAAAAAAGCAGTAATAGCACCCTCAATGGGTGTATTGAAAGAAAGATTGGTTAAGCAACAGGAATTATTGTATTCAGAATCATTGATGCAATCATTTGAAATTTTAAGAAATATGAAGCGGGAGACCCTGAAAGAAATAGGTGAGAAAAATTATGAGAGATTATCAATTTATAAATGGTCTGATTTTGCAAAAGCATTTTAGCTTTTAACGAAAATTCTCACCATATTTGGCACCATCCCGAAGTAATTAAGATCGCGATGCTATGCCGCAAACTATCGGAAACAAAAGACAAAGAGCATAAGATATGCGTTACCGGCCAACATCAGAAATACTTGATTAGGTCCTGAATTTTTTTGAAATAAAACCGGACTTTGATTTGAATATTGTGCAAAGCGGAAAAGACCTTACTGAATAAATTATTAAATTCGACATAAACAAAGAGGCTATTTTTTAATGAAGATCTTGCTTTGCACCACTACTTTTCAAAAGATAACGAATGGCCCTACAAAGTTTGCTAATTTTTTATTTAATAAATGTGATGGAAGTACCGGCTTAGAAGTTCATATTCTATCAGAGGATATTGTATATGAAGACGTGAGACTTTATAAATGTAAAATTAGGGCTGTAAAAAACTTGTTGCCGATAGCACCGGTTTACAGAATGATAAAATACTTTTTTACAGCAAAAAAATTAAATAGGTATCATCATTTTGATTATATCGTGTATAACAACGCCATTTATGGGATAGTTCATTCTTTTTTTAGCCAGCGTGTCGCCGGTATGATCAATGACTACAATAACCAGGAAAATATTTCTTCCGGTTCTCTTTTTAATTATAGTTATTTGAAGAAGACTATTTTTAAATATTTTGAGAAAAATGCAATTAAATATTCAGCGATTATTATTGCCAACTCAGATTATCTGGCAAAGCAATTAGCCCATAAATATCCTAAATATGCGAATAAGATTTTGCGTTTGTATAAAGGGATAGAATTAAATGAAAATTTACAAAGGAATCTTTACAACTGGACTTTTGAAGAAATTGCCGAAATCAAAATCCTCTTTGTTAAAAATGACTTTATTACTGGAGGTATTCAGGTTCTGGCGAAAAGTTTATCAATGATAAATTTACCATTTAGGGTAACTATTGTGGGGCCCGATTTTAAATTCTCAAAACAAATTGAATCCTATTTTGAGGCTTCTCCGAATGTTAGGTTAAATATAAAAGGACAGCAATCACAAAT
>JAHEZA010000343.1 GCA_023251335.1 Chitinophagaceae bacterium
ATAGTTCCCATCACCATCAAGAGATCACATTGACGCGGCGTAAAACTTACTCTTTCCAAGCCAAACCTGGCAAGATCATAATGAGATGCCATCAAAGCCATAAACTCAATACCACAGCAACTGGTCGCAAAAGGAAGTGGCCAAATTGAATTCTTTCTTGCAAGGCCAACTACATCGCTGAGTTTTGACGCAAAAAAACCTTCGCCCGGATAACCTTCCGGTTCTGAAACGACAGATATTGGTTTTTCTAAAGGCTTTTGTGTTATATTGAACTGAACAGGACGTGCCATAATATTTTTAATTTGTTAATTAGCCAATCGCTGATGTGCCAATTTTCTAATTAAAGTCTTCTAAAAAGTTTTCATTTTTACCTATCAACATTTTCTCAATTCCTATTTCAAATTTGTACATTAGTTAACTTTCATCCTCCCAATTCAATCCACCCTTTTTAAGAATGTAAATAAATCCGGAAAGAAAAAAACCAACAAACATACAAATAGCCGCAAACCCGCTCCAGCCCAATTCTCTAAAATTCACCGCATAAGGATAAAAGAAAATTATTTCGACATCAAAAAGTACAAATAAAATAGCCACCAAAAAATATTTAACAGCTATAGGCTTTCTTGCATTCCCCTGCGATTCAATGCCACTCTCAAAATTGATCAACTTATCCGCTGTTTTTCGTTTTGGCCCTAAAACGCTTGTGCCGTAGATCATTAATGACAACAGTAGAATAGCAAAAATAAGCTGAATGCCGATGGGCAAATAATTGGAAGTGCTATTGATAGATTGTACTTGCAAAAAATAGTTCATCATCTTCGATTGTGTAATTGCAAAAGTAAGGCAGCAACATCAATTATCCATGACAGAAAATACCAGTTTGCTTTTAAAAATTTAATTTACAAAATCTAAAAGTAATAATGAAAAGGATTTCATCAAATAAAAAACTCCCGCAAGAGCAGGAGTTTTTTATCAAGATGTAAAATCTTAAAATAATTATTATTTCGGCTTAGTAGAATCTGAAGGCTTATTTGCAGCACCCGCCTTAGCCCGATTTTTAATTACTGATTCCAAAGCATCCTTTGTTTTTAATGCCGTTGCATCCGCTGGATCCACTTCCAATATTTTATTATTATACATTAACGCAGTATCAGCCTGGCCTTTTATATTATAATAATAAGCCACCATATACCTGTAAGAAGGAATGAGTTTATCCTTTACAGTAGATTTATCTTGCATCGTATCAGCAATATCTATTACTTTTTGATAACTTGGCCTCGCCAACCCTAAAGCTCCTGAGGTATCAATTCCTTCTTGAGCGTGGCCTCCCATATACCAGCCCAATGGATCGTCGGGATATTTCTGCTGGTATATTTGGAAAATAGAATCAGACGTTTTATAATTATCTCCGCGGTAGTCATTGTAGCCGGCATAAAACAAATCTGTCTTTCCAAAGGCAGAATCAACCGCCAACACCCTACCATACCATTTACCGGCTTCAGCGTAATTTTTCTTATCTGCAAAGCCCTTAGCGATATCTTTCAAGAAATCAACTTTATTTTTAACCACCGTATCCAGCGCCAGCGCCTTATTTATATTAGTTTCTGCTAATTCTTCCTGGCCGGGAAATTGTAATAATACTTTGCCATAAGTAGCATAATCTTTTGGACCAATATTATCAGGATTTACTTTGGAAAAGAATTGTTCAAAGGCTTCTTTTGCCTTAAGAGAATCACCCATTTTATCATACGCATAAGCTTTCAAACCATATAAATTGGGATAGGCTTTGGCGCCTGCCTCTGTAATACATGCATCTGCCTGCGAAACTGTTTCCGGATATTTTTTAGAAACATACATCAAAGAAGCTTTAGCATAACAATTTTTAGAATTATTATCTGCCACGGCAATGTATTTATTCAGGTAATCCGCCGCAGTATTTACATCACGATTGTAATAATAACCATATAGCCAATAATATACGGGGGCAAAATTTGGATCCTCGTTGATAGCATCCAGGTAATGTTTCATATAGATCGTCTCCTGGTTATAGCCCTGGGTTTCATAAATTCTGCCTATCATCCAGCTTGCCCTTGCATCTTTAGGATCTATAGCCATCGCCTTTTGATAATTGATAATGGCATTGGAACCGTCGTTCAATTTCCAATAACCTTCCCCTATAAGGTTATATATTTCCGGGTTCTTTTTATCCTTCTCTGCAGCTTCGTTCAATTTTGCTATACCATACAGGATATCACCATTTTTTGCCAGAACGTTTGCCCTGCCTACTGCCTCTTGAATATCTTCCTTTTCTTTTTTCTTGGCCAAACTAATAGCTGTTTCAAAATGATTCCTGGCATCAGTTGTTTTTCCTTCCCTCAATTCTACCTGTCCTATTCCTACCATTATCAGGGGAGCATTAGGATTCGCTTGCAAGGTTTTCTGGTAAAGTTCCTTCGCGCTGGTAGTATCTACTATATCCTGGTTGGCCAGATACGTTTGTCCGAGCCAATAAACCGCTTCGACATTATTTGGATCTGAGGCTACCAATTTTTTAAAAACGTCTTCCGCGCTTTGATATCGTTCGTAGTTTAAAAACTGTTTTCCCTCATTGATGCCTTGGGCAAATAATACATTCCCTAGCAGGATTAAAGAAGCTAAGAGTCCGATTTTTTTCATGTTTCAAATTTTTACTTTTTATTAATAACTGGTTTTGGTTTTAAATTTAATTAGTGGTCGCTGAACGAATACTAAAGTTCATTCTGGCCGGCCATAAATACGCACGCCTAAAAATCAATTGCCCTTTTTCAAATTGCATAAAATGTGCAAACCCACTTGCAAGTCCGTTATATTGTTCTTTAATAATATAGAATAAACTGCGGGTCCATGGATATCGACCGAGCGCAATGTTGGCCTGGTAAGGCTTTACCAATGCATTCTCAGAACAATTGCATTCTACCGAAGCGATCCTAACTCTTGTCAAAAAACTCATTTGGGTGGTGTCTTCAGGATTCCCGATCCAACTTACTCCTACGAAGCCGATGGAATTCTCATGATTGGCCACATAGTTTATTACCGCTTCGCTATTTTTTTCGGCAAATACCCTGGTTTGATCAATGGGCTTTCCACGCAATACAGAGTCAACCACATACCGGATGGTGCTTGTTTCTTTCAAACCATCGAAAACCGCTACTTTATTGCTCGCAGCGCTTCCATCAAGAATACTTTTCAGTTCGCCTTTGTGAAAAATAGAATCCGGAGAATTGATATTTACAACCACGGCGATAGCATCGTACGCTATTTTAGCCCATGTAGGCGACACTGATATACTATCCTTGTAATATTGTTCTTCCTGCGGTGTCAGCCCACGGGTTACAATAATCATCTTCGTGCTATCTTTAATCAGATCCTTAAAACATTCCGCCTCGGGTTTATAATCCGCAATGATCTTAGTACCAGGATGCAACGCTTCATAAACCATGATCTCTGAGTCTATTACCGGCTGAAAAGATTCGTCGACACTTATATGTATCGTTCCTTTGTCCGGTGAATCCAGGTCAACTCGTTTGTTTTCGTGGCATCCCGTAAAAAAGACCCATAACAACATAATCATTGATACAATGCTAACCGGTCTTTTTATTATATACTGAAAGCGAATCATTATCTTAAATAATTTTTTTGAATCCCTCTATACAACCTCCATGATCCATAAATAATTACCAACACAGCAAATATTTTTGCAGGAGTACTTCCGGTAAAGTCGTTTGAGAAATTGAGTTGTTTTGAAAATAAAATAAGCAACCCTACACCTGTGTATATCAATCCCATTCCCAAATCAGTAATACTCCGCATCAAAAGATAACGCTTCGTTTTTTTGTCAGGCGTATTTTCAAATTCTTCAAGACTCATATCTTATTTTTTAAGACCCGCGGCAAGATAAAATAAATTGGAGAAATAAAACAGAGAAATTCTT
>JAHEZA010000344.1 GCA_023251335.1 Chitinophagaceae bacterium
AGTATCATTCCGCTTTCAGAGGAAAGGGAATGCGGTTCAGGGAAGTGAGAGAATACTATCACGGAGATGATGTAAGATTTATTGATTGGAACGTAAGTGCCCGTTATGCCCACCCATTTACAAAAGTGTTTGAAGAAGAAAGAGAGCTTACCGTAATATTATTGGTAGATATCAGCGCCAGCTCAATGTTCGGAACAGTACACCAAAACAAAAAAGACCTTATTACAGAAATCGGTGCGGTGCTTACTTTTAGCGCCATCAGTAATAATGACAAAGTGGGCGTCATCTTTTTTAGCGATAAAATAGAAAAATATATCCCTCCTAAAAAAGGTAAGGAACACGCGCTTTACATCGTGCGCGAGCTGCTAACAGTAACGCCTAGACGGGTTGGCACTGACATCAACGAGGCATTAAATTTCTTTTTAAGGTCCAATGGACAGAAAAGTATTGCTTTCATTATGAGCGATTTTATTGATGACAATTATGAAAGAGGCCTCAGGGTAATGGGTAGGAAACATGACGTGATTGGTCTGAAAGTATATGATAAAATGGAAAGCCAGTTGCCCGATATAGGAATGATAAAAGTTCAGGATCTGGAATCTCAAAAAACACAATGGCTTAATACTTCAGATGCGATGGTAAGGTATAATTATCACCAGAATTTCATTAACCAAAGCACCCTCAGCAAAAATAATTTTCAGAAAGCCGGTTCTCAATTATTGCATATTCGTACCGATGAGGATTACGTAAAAATTTTGCAAAAATTTTTTAAAAGAAGAAAGAAAGCTCACTAAAAGGATTGAAGATTGCGATTATAATATGAAGCTATTTATTACCACGTTATGTATTTGTTTGCTGTATTCGTCACAGGCTGCGTTTGCACAATCTCCCACGATAAAAACTTCGGTTGATAAAAATACGATTGTTATCGGTCAGCAATTAAATTACAGGGTTCAGACTTCGATGCCCGACAATACCTATCAACTGGGCTGGTTTTCCATTCCTGATAGCATTGGAAATTTCGTTGTGATTAAACGAAATAAAATTGACTCAACTATCACTAATGGCAATCTTAATTTTGGGCAGGATATCGTATTAACAAGCTTTGACTCCGGCAGGCAGGTGATACCGCCGATACCGCTTTCTGCATCCAGGCTGGATGCTGATTCATCATTTAACATTTACACCGATTCCGTCGCGATAAATGTTACCTATTCTCCGACTGATAGCATTATGCCTTTTCATGATATAAAACCCATTATTGAAGTGAAAAGAACGTTTCCCTGGTGGGCATGGGTATTGGCAGGATTAGGAGTAGCGCTGCTACTGGCATGGGTATTCTTTCTTCGAAAGTTTTTCGCGAAGAAAAAAGAGACTGTGATTTTTGATTCTAAGCTTTCGCCGTATGATGAAGCCTTGGAATCTTTATCCGCGCTTGAAAAAGAAAATTTGCTTCAGAATAACGAGGTAAAAGAATATCATGTAAGGCTTACCGAAATATTTAAAAGATACCTGTCAAGAAAAACAAATATTTACCAGATGCATCTGACCACTGATGAATTGCTCATTGCGCTCAATGAACTTGATTTGTCAAAAGAACAGATTTCTTCGTTTGCGAATGCTCTCCGAATGGGAAATGCAGTAAAATTTGCCCAATATATTCCACCGGCGTATGAAAATGAAAATTGTTTTTCGCAAACAAAAGAAATGATAACGTCCATCCATAATATTGTGAACAAAAAACCCCGAGATGATATTTGATTATTTCAGCAATATTACGTTTGGGCAACCTTGGCTATTGCTACTCTTTGTTATTATTCCATTTTTAATATACTGGAAATTTAACCAGGGAAAAAAACAAGTAGCCGCTATTGGCGTCTCATCTATTAAAGGCTTGTCTGATGCCAGGTCATGGAAAAACAGTGTTCAGCAACTTCCATTCATTTTAAGAATCATTGCGTTTATCTGCATCATCCTTGCGCTGGCGCGTCCGCAAACAAAATTTGACCAGACACATACAGAAGGCGAAGGAATTGATATCATTTTGTGCATTGACGTTAGCGGCAGCATGACTGCACAGGATTTTACTCCCAATAGAATGGAGGCTGCAAAAAAAGTGGCCGAAAATTTTGTTGACAATCGTCCGAACGACAGAATAGGCGTGGTAATATTTGCCGGCGAAAGTTTTACGCAATGCCCGCTTACAACAGACTATACTTTCTTAAAATACCAGATATCACAAATCCGAAATGGCTTGCTGGAAGATGGCACTGCCATCGGGTCCGGGCTGGCCACCGGCGTGGACAGACTCAGAACCAGTAAAGCCAAAAGCAAAGTAATTATTCTCCTTACGGATGGCGTGAATAATGGTGGCCTGATAGATCCCAACACCGCGATGGAGATTGCAAAAACTTTTAAAATAAAAGTTTATACCATCGGGGTGGGTACAGATGGATATGCACCAACGCCCGTAAGTACGCCATTGGGAATCGTAATGCAAAACCAGAAAGTTTCTATTGATGAAAAACTTTTGCAAAACATCGCTACGCAGACGGGAGGAAAATATTTTAGAGCAACCGATAACAGAAGTCTTGAAAAGATTTATTCGGATATAAATAAACTGGAAAAATCAAAAGTCGAAATCAGTACCTACCATCGCTATACAGAAAAATTTTATCCATTTATATTTGCCGCAATGGCATTACTTTTAATAGAAATTATTTTAAAATATACCTTATTCAAAAAATTCCCTTAATTAGCTGATTAGCTAATTAGCCTATCAGCTAATTAAAATGAAAGCATTAGTCCATAAGTCAACAGGAAGCTGGTATTTGCTGAAGAACGAAGCTGGTGAAGAATTCTATGCCCGCATAAAAGGTAAATTTAAGATAGACAACATCACCTCAACTAACCCAATAGCCGTGGGCGATATAGTTGATATAGATAAGGGAGATGGCCCAGAATCCATTGTCATCACTAATATCCATGACAGAAAAAATTACATCACACGCCAATCGCCCCACAACAAACATTTACATCACATCGTAGCCGCCAATCTTGACCAGAGTATTTTGCTTGCTACCTTAAAGGAACCAAAGACATCAACGGGTTTTATAGATCGTTTTCTTGTTGCGTCAGAAGCGTATCACGTACCTGCAATAGTTGTTTTTAATAAAAGCGATTTATATAAGGCAAAAGAGTTAGCAGCTTTTGAAAAAATAAAATCAATCTATGAAAAAATTGGTTACCCGGTTTATTCGATGAGCATTGTTGAAAGCAAAGGCATCAATGAAGTGAAAGAATTACTTAAAGATAAAACCACTTTACTGAGTGGCCATTCCGGCGTAGGTAAATCTTCGTTTATCAATACCATCTTCCCTCAAAATATCATAAAGACACAGGAAGTAAGCGGATGGAGCGGCAAAGGATTACACACTACTACATTCGCAGAAATGTTTGACTTGCCTTTTGGTGGTAAAATAATAGATACACCTGGCATGAGAGAATTTGCCATGATGGATATAGAACCCCACGAACTCTCGCATTATTTCCCCGAGATGAAAGCGCTTATTAATGATTGCCGTTTTAATAATTGTATGCACATCGAAGAACCCGGCTGTGCCGTAAAAGTGGCAGTGGAAGAAAATAAAATATCTCCCGAGCGATATATAAGTTACCTGAATATTTTAGGAACGATTGAGAATAAAAAATGGTAGCCATTTTTTTTGAATTGCATTTTGATCCTTTCGATCAAAAAATAAAAATATCTGTTTTTTGTTCGTTCACTGTACTCTAAACAAAACCGGCTGATGAAAACTCATCAGCCGGAAACCTATTTCAATAAAGATTTTCTATACGATCAACATCGCATCTCCATAACTGAAGAAGCGATATTTATCTTTAATCGCTTTTTTATAGGCGTCCATCATCAGGTCGTAACCTGCAAACGCACACGCCATGATAAGCAAG
>JAHEZA010000345.1 GCA_023251335.1 Chitinophagaceae bacterium
GTGGAATCTATTACTGTTGTATAATAATTCTTGCCGTTCATGTTAGGCTGATATCTAATTGCAAATGTCGGTGTAAGCACATGCCTCACAGCCTGTATTTTGGCATCCTTTCTTCTGGCGGTTACCATTCCATAAATTTTTGTTGAAGCGCTTAATCCAAAAGCCATTTGTCTGGCTGTGTAGAAGCCTTTTTCTACTTCCGTTAGCAGCGTGTCTTTATCATCGTCCCAATGTTGGGTTACCTTTTTTTGATACCAGGTCTCGTCATAACTTATGGAGGGCGCTAACTGGAAAATACCCATTTGTGGCAACGATAAACTTATCGGTACTGAATGATGCGCACCCCATTGAAGCGTGTCTTGTATTTGCTGTAAAATACTTTTGTTCTTTACGGTATCGTAAAAAGAAAAACGATTTTGAGCGTTCAAATTATATCCAATACCAAGGTTCTCATACCATTTGAGCGAACCAACCGCGTCCTTTTTTCTAAAAGGATAAATTGTGTTCATCGTAAAGCCCATGGATGGTAAGCTTACGTTGATGAGTTTGGTGTTGGTATTTTGATCATGATTCGCAGCCAGGGTCAGGTTGAAAGGTTTATCCTGCCATGTTTTAGAATAATTAATTGAGGAATACAACTGGTTTTGAAAATTCAAATTTGGATCGTTTGGCACCTGCGAATTATAACTGCTGCTTCCCGCATTGACCATCGCGGAAAAGGTAACGCCTGGCCTCGATTTGGTATCGGCCGTATGGCTCCACGCTATATGATATGACTTGTTTTTTTGATAGTCAGGATCTCCTTTAAAACCGATATTGAAATTTTGCATGTCGAATACCAGGCTACCAGAATAATGATATTTTTTAGAATAGCGGGGATTTAATTTAAAAGACCTGCCACCATAAGAATAAATACTTGCCTGGAAAATAAAATCCCAGTAATCATTAAATACTTTGTAAAATCCAAGCCCTTCCAACCCGATTCCTTTCTGCTGGTTTGTCGTGAATGTGGGTGGCAACAACCCTGAATGCCTTCCCTGCGCCAAAGGGAAAATGCCAAAGGGGAAGTAAATGGGTATTGGTACACCTTCAAACTCAGGATGAACTGGCCCTGAAATCGCCATTTTATTATTGATAAATTCTATTTTATTACTGATAAAGGCGAAGTGCGGGGTGTCAAGATTGCACGTCGTGAACCTTCCTCGCAATGCAAAAAATACATCCGGGCTTACTCTTTTTATTGTGGTGCCATAAACATATATGTCTCCCTGTTGGGTGTAAGTGCTTTTAGTAATTCCTTTTCCGCTTTTCATGTTGAATTTAATCGAATCAAACTGAGAAATAAAATCCCTCTGTTTAAAGGTGGGGAAAGAAATTACTTTACCTGTGCTATCCCGTTTAAGAGCGGCGACAATATTTCCCGTCGCCTGGTCAAAAGAAATAATAGGACCCGTAATATTATTATCCTGATATTTAACAGTCACTTTTGTGCCGTACAGCGTCACTTTTTTCCCGGAAACATCTATCACCATTGAATCTTCGGCGGTATAACTTACAGGATCAGTGATTGCATTTTTGTCCAATTTGTATTCGACACTGTCTTTTTGCTTGTGGTTAATGGATGTATCTTTTTTTAAAAGCGTGTCAGATTTTGAAGGAATAATGGTATCCTTAGCAAGTTGATTTTCGGAAGGTAACGTGTCAATTAAAAAATTTCGCTTTTTTGCAACATAAAAATGATTTTTCTTTGATTGAATTATTGGTAGGGAATTATTCGCAAGAACATTCTTCACGTTATAAAAATTATCATTTAAAACATTCTTGCCATTGCTATGAAGAGTGAATAGGATTAATAAAAAAGTGATAGCTATGAAAGCAGTTAAATAGAGTGATTTTGAATTAAATTTGTTTCTGTTTTGCATAGCAGTAAGGCAACAAAAATAGAGATAATCCATTTAAGTATTTGTGAAGATTGTTAAAGTATTTTATTGACCCATTTTAAAATTTAAGTTTATAAATGTATTTATTTAAAAGAATTCATCAGGTTTCATTTTCGGCTTGTTCTCTTTTTCTTTTCGTGGCATTATTTTTCATTTTTAATACACCCGCTTTCTCGCAGGCTCCCAAAAAAATAAAAACAATCATCATCGATCCGGGCCATGGCGGACATGATTCCGGGGGAAAAGGGGAGTATGAAGGCACATTAGGATCCAAAGAAAAAGACATAGTTTTGGCTATTTCGATGAAATTGGTGGCTGATCTGAAGGAAGCAATGCCCGATGTAAATATCATTCCTACACGTACTACCGACGTTTTTATGTCGGTGCATGAGAAGGCACAGTTTGCTAACGAACATCATGGTGATCTTTTTGTGTGCATACATGCAGATGCCGTCAATCTGCAGACGGCGTATAGAATCGTTGGCCACCGCAAGCAAACTTATTATACGCACAAATATGTAGGTACCGGAAAGAATAGAAAAAAAGTATCCACAAAACATACGCGAACAGTTCCCGTAAAGGAATATTATAAAATACCAACCACGAGAAAAGGAACCAGTACGCTGATTTTGGCGGCCCGACAGGCAAGCGATAAAGTGACTGCTTTAGAAGGCGGTGATCTGGGCTTTAATACTGAGGATAATGATAGCACTGTAGATGTTAATTACGACAGTCCTGAATATAAAGCCAGCGCATTGATCTATTCACAACTCTATTTCAAGAAAAGTTATCAGCTTGCTTCCCTGGTGCAGGAGGAAATTGCAAAAACAGGAAGAAATGACCTGGGTGTGTGGCAGCGTGAAAAAGGACTGTGGGTTTTACATGCAACCCAGATGCCTGCCATCCTGATTGAAACCGGCTTTGTTGCAAACTATGATGATGAGCGTTACCTCAACAGCGACAAAGGTCAGCAAGAAATCGCAGATGCGATTACCAGCGCCCTGGTTACTTATAAGCAACAAGTCGAAATGCCTAAATCTGCTGCGGCGCTGTCAACACAGAGTAATTCGCAAGGCACTACCAATACTAGTCAATAACTTAGCTAAGCCCTTTCGTTCCCTTTTATTGTTAATCATTAACCATCTCGAACTTTTACTATTTTCGCATATAGAAAATAATAAGAAATTACATACGTTAAGAATTATTTCTTGTGACCAAAAAAAGCCAAATGAAAATAAAAAATGAAACAAAGATTGGATTAATGGCCGTAATAGGAATCGCCATACTGGTGATAGGATTTAATTTTCTGAAGGGAAAAGGGATTTTTAAAAAAGAAAATGATATTTACGCTGTGTTTGAAGACGCACAGGGCCTGGTTAAATCAAACCCCGTAGTGATCAATGGCGTTCAGGTGGGAAGAATTGAAGATTTGGATGGGGGGAAGGATATGAAAAGAATATTAGTAACCGTTTCCTTGAAAAAAGATGTGAATATTCCCAATAATTCTCTTGCAGTTATTAATCCTAACCTGTTGGGAAGCCCTACTTTGGAGATTCAGTTGGGAAATTCAGATACGCTTCTCAAAAAGGGAGACACGCTGCTCACAACTATGACTGGCGGCGCGTTTGACCAGGCGTTGAAACTAATCAACCCGGTGCTTTATGAAGTGAAAAACGCTGTTAAATCACTGGACTCTGTGCTTACAACCATCACCAGTGTTTTTGATGCCGATACAAAAGCTAACATTAAAGGAATGATAAGCAATTTCAGATTGGCGAGCGCTTCTTTTGTGAATACCGCTTCTTCTTTACAAACAATGATGGATTCGCAAAACAGTGAACTCGCGCATTCTCTTAAAAACGTAAATGCCTTTACTGCTAACCTGAATACCAACAATGGCAAATTAGATAGTATCATGGAAAGTACCCGGATATTCACTCAAAAATTATCGGCAATAGACCTCGCAAAAACGCTTGATACGCTGAATGTCGCTATCA
Organism: Chitinophagaceae bacterium; assembly: GCA_023251335.1. GTDB lineage: Bacteria > Bacteroidota > Bacteroidia > Chitinophagales > Chitinophagaceae > Ginsengibacter. The sequence goes on from JAHEZA010000345.1 coordinate 3,938, forward strand.
ACAATTTTAAAACGGCTGCCGAAAA
>JAHEZA010000346.1 GCA_023251335.1 Chitinophagaceae bacterium
TGTAACATTGATTGCCGCCCTGGAATTAGGAAGGCGAAGAAGCGGAAGCAATTTTCACAATAAGAAAAAGTTGCAATCAAGCAGAGAACTTGCGGATTTCCTAAAAGCATCACTTAAAGATTATCCTTACGAAGTTTTCGCAGTCATATTTTTAAACATGGCTAATAAAGTAAAACATTTTGAAGTGATAAGTAAAGGAGGATTGACTCACACCATTGCGGACCCGCGAATTATTTTTTTGAAAGCATTGGAGGTACAGGCTACATCAATGGTGCTTTGCCACAACCACCCATCCGGAAATTTAAAACCCAGTCGCGCGGATGAAGAACTGACTGCCAAACTCAAAAGTGCAGGAACGCTACTTGATATAAGAGTAGTGGATCATCTTATAGTAAGCGACGAAGGGTATTATAGTTTTGCTGATGAATGGATGATATAAGCCATCTTTAAAAGAAGTAATCTCCCGAAAACAATTTTTTCAGTAAACAAATAAATTACGAGGATTTTTATTATCAAATAACGGTAACGGTTAACCGGAAATATAGTTTCCCCTCCTCACACACGAACGAAATACAGTGTATTATTTTGCAATCATCTGCAAACAAACCGGGCGTGGAATATGAATTTCTTTACCTGTTTTACTTAATAGACCTGTTTCTTTATCTCTTTTAAAGATGACAATGTTTTCCGAATCCTGGTTAGCAGCTAATAAATAATTCCCGGTTGGATCAATCATAAAATGGCGGGGATGACTTCCTAAAGACGATTGAGTTCCTTTAAAAGTTAATTTTCCGGAATCGGCATCTATAGAAAAAATAACGATCAGATTTATATCTCCTCTGTCAGACGCATAAAGAAATTTCCCATCGGGAGAAATCATAATTTCAGCAGCATTTTTTATTCCTTCAGCATCTTTGGGAAAAGTTGGAACATCCTGGATTTGTGAAAAGATTCCGTTTTCATAACTATAAGTTGTAACGGTTCCGCTCAATTCATGTATCAGATAAACATATTTTTTGTTTGATGAAAAAACAATATGCCTTGGACCGCTTCCTTTTTCGGATTCTACTGAAGACGGAGTTGATAAGGTAAGTGGCTGTTCTTTGGACGGATCGAATTTGTAAATCATCAGTTTATCCAAACCTAAATCAGGTGTTATTAAAAATTTCTCATCAGGAGAAAAAACAGTTTCATGCGCGTGAGGGGAAGTAGCGCTATCTCCCGGCGACCTGTATATTGAATCATATATTATTTGCGAAAATGCTTTTACAGTGCCATCCCCGTTTATTGGGAACACAGTCGCCGTGCCACTTGAATAATTAGCCACTGCGAGCCATTTGTTATCTGAAGAAGTGGAAGCGTAACAAGGATCATCACCACCCGAAGCTGTAGTGTTTAAAAAATGTAATGTCCCATTATTCTTGTCAAAAGAATAAGCCGTAACTCTTCCCGGATTAGTGCCGTTAGTTTCGTTAACTGCATACACATATTTGTGATCACTTGAAATGGTAACCCATGAAGGATTGGTAACGCTATCGGTATTGCTGATCAGGCTGGCATCACCGGTTGCCGAATTGAAATCATAAATATAAATTCCTTTACTGGTAGTGTTTGTATAGGTGCCGATGAATAAATAATAATGCTGCTGATTAGCACATGATGCCAGCAAAAAGAGAGAACAAAGAACAAAAAGATTTTTTAAAGCAGTCGTTTTAATTTTCATTTTTTATATTGTTGTAATTTTAATGAACCAGATTTTATATGCAATGATAAATTTTATCGGCCCCGGACGACCTCAAATTTTTTAAAATTTATAATCTCCCGCTTTGAAACTTTTACTTCATCCACCAAAGCGCTGTCAGGCCCTTTCTTACAAAAGTTCACGAATTCATTTAATGCTTTTTCATCACCTGTGATCAACGCTTCTACTTTTCCGTCTGGTGTGTTTTTTATCCATCCTTTAATGTTTAATTTTTCAGCGAGCCTCCTTGAAGTTTCCCTGAAAAAAACGCCCTGTACTTTTCCACTTATTAATAAATGAAACGTTTCCATGCTTCAAAGATAAGATACAATCTAACGGTCTTCGTCTGATTGGAAAAATTATCGGGGCTATACATCCCACAAAATAAAAATTTAATTTATTTGTGCCTTTGCTGTAAAGAAAAATATTATACTCCTGCAATCCTGCGCTTGTATTCAGCCAATGCTTCATCCAAACGCTCTTTTGAATTCACCGCTCCTGGCGCATTATGCGAGGGATGAATAAATAATTTGACACCACGGTCCGCAAGAATTTCTGCAACAGTAGTAACAGTCATCCATACACACGTAATAAAAGCCATGGTAGAAACAGGGCCAATTTTGTCAACATGATTTTTTAATGGAACGGATGCATCTTCAATCGGAGCGCAGGTATCCACTACGATGTCGGCAATATCAAAAATAGTTTTTCCCGAAGAATGTCTTGTTTTTTTCCCTACCGCTTCTGAAGCAGAACCAAATACTATTACTTTCATTCCTTTCTTTTTAGCCTCAAGTGCCACATCTATATTTACGTTGTTGATACCTGTGTGCGAAAAGAGCCACATCGTATCACGCGGATCAAAATCATACCCTTTCATTATTTCCACACCATATCCTTCCACTCTTTCTAAAAAAATAAATTGATGCACACCCATCTGCCCGGTGATATTGGTAAAAAAAGTAAGGGGCAATTCTACTATGGGATGAAACCCAACAAACCCTCCAATTCTTGGATACATCTCTTCAATAGGCAATGTCGCATGTCCGCATCCAAACGTATGCACCCAACGGCCACATTCAATTGAATCGGCCATCACATTCGCAGCCTTGATTATATTATCCATTTGTGTTTCTTCTATCCTGTTCATTATTTCCCTTGTATTGGTGAGCCATTGTTTTGCTAACATAATCTTGAAGTTTAATTTTTATTATTATTTAATTTTTTTAAAATTGCAACGCACAAAAGTGCCATTATAAAAAATTCTACGAAGCCGACTGTCGTAAGTTGCCTTACACCATATTTCTGAACAATGAATCCCATGCTGTAATTTATAATCATATTTCCTATAAGCGCTATTACAAACGCAATGCTAAAAGCAGTGCCTGACAGTTCTTTAAACCTGTCGCCTACATATCCCAACATGATAGGAAAGCCCGCAGCCAGACCCGCTCCAATTAAAATCAAACCCGTAACAGCAGGATAAAACGATTTACCTAAAGACAAAAAGATTAGCCCTGCCAAAAGAAGAGAGAACGAAATGGTCCATATTTTTTTGGCTTGGGTATTTCTGAAAATACTTCCCAGTAATAAGCGCATTACTGTAGTCCCCAATACAGATAATGAAAGTGCATACAACGCTTTTCCGGGTGAAATATGAAGATAACCCGAAAGATAGGTTGTAGTCCAGTTATTAATAATTCCTTCGAAAGCGCTTTGAAAAAAAAGGAAAAAAGCAATCAGCAACAATACACTGTCTTTCAATAACGAAAGGCTTTCTGCAACGGGTAATCCACCGGCGTGCTTTGGTGGAGGAAATTTTATCAGCAGATAAAATACACCCATAATAAAAGTAGCTAAGCCTATTATCGAAAGGATGATTTCATAACTAAACTGATTTTCCAGAACGCCAAGTACGAAAGGCATTCCCAAAGCACCGATGGCAAAAAACACACCAAGCAAACTCAGGTTAGCGCCTTTTTCTTTTTCGCTGATGTCAGATATAAGCGCGCTGGTAGCGCCATTGATAGCTCCACCGCCAAGGCCGAATAAAAAAACGCATATTTTCAAAATAACGTGCGAAGGTGCGTATGCTATTCCTTCAAAACCTATAAACATACTGAAGCAGGTAAGTGCTAACAGTATTCTATAACCATATCTGTCACAAAATGGACCAAAAAATAAGGACCCCATTAAAATACCAAATGGGGTCCTTATT
>JAHEZA010000347.1 GCA_023251335.1 Chitinophagaceae bacterium
CTACAAACGCCCTCGAGCCATTGAGCCCCTGTTCCTCGCTTCCCCAATTACATACAAGAATCGTTCTTTTAGGATGAGGATATATTTTTTTTAGTATGCGGATAGCTTCCATCATAGTGATGGTTCCGGTTCCATTATCCGTAGCTCCGGTACCGCCATCCCATGAATCGAAATGCGCAGATAGCAGAACATATTCATTCGGCTTTTCAGTTCCTTTTATTTCTGCTATGGTATTTAAAGTTGGTTGTATGCCGGTTTCTTTCGAATCGGCTCTCACGCTGATTTTAACAGGCGCACTACCATCTTGGGCCAGGCGGTAAAGCAAACCATAATCTTCCAATGCAATATCAATAGTTGGAATTTTTTTTGTGTAAGCACCAAATATTTTATCTACACCAAAACCTCTTGACCAATAGTTTTGCACGATGCCTGCCGCGCCCGCATTCTCCAATGCCAGCGCCAACGTTTTATTGTTGTAACCAGTATTTGAAATTCGTTTATGCCAGGCTGTTGTTTGTTTATCACGGTCATCTTTCATTTTTTGGATGGATTCTTTTGTGCCAAATTCTTCCCAATTATAATCGGGCCGCCCTGTTGGCTGATTCATTGATACCATCACGAACTTTCCTTTTACTGCAGGCAGCCATTTTTGAAACGACATAGAATCTGCAACATCAGGAAGAATAATAACATCACCTGTGATTGTTTTTCCATTGGTAGAGGGACTCCAGGCAAGTTGTGTTCCTTCCAGGGATTTTATCCAGGGAGCAACCATATCAATATGAGTGATCCCTCTTTCCCATCCACGCCATTCGCCCCACTTTTCATTATGCGCGTCTATACCCCAACTGTTATACGTTGCTACAGCCCAATCATTGGCCTGTTTCATTTTGGGAGAGCCTACTAATCGCGGGCCTATTTTATCCATTAGCTCATGAGCCAGATTTTCCAATTGCGAATTGTTGGTGCCTTCGCGAACAATTCCGTTGATGATCGTCGTATCTTTTGTTTGTGCAAAAGAAAAATTCGCTCCCAACAGTAAAAAAATGAATAAATTGATGCATCGTTTTTTCATGATGTAAATAAATTAATGGAGTTGACGAATAGAGCTAAAATAGGGATTTTATTTTGAATCGGGGACGTAATAAATTGGCGTCGCCTTCCTGACCAAAAGAAAAGTTTTTCGTTCTTTCATTTACGTATCAAATGCAAAAAATAATCGGTTGATAAAAATGGTAGCAGACAAACAAATAAAGGTGATTATTATTTTATCTAATTCCTCTTAATTAAACTCTTCAGCAATTCTTCCTTTTCTATCAGCCGCTTTAATAAAGCAATCTGATTCCCTGCTCTCACAAAATTTTGTCCTTCGTACCTCGCGCCGTAATAGGTGTCATTATTCAAATGATCAGCTAAGAAACGAAGGGCCTGCATGTAGATCATAAACTTGCCGGAATAAATAAAAAGCCTTCTTTCTTCAGGATTTAATTGGTCTTTCATTTCGCTCATATACCCTTCCCAGATAGACTTGAAATACTCTTCCCTGATCTCAATTTTAGAAAAATCTTTTTCCTCTTCATTTGCAGGAGACAGGTAGGTGCGCATCATATCGCCTACATCACTGATAAAATACCCGGGCATTACGGTGTCAAGATCTATCACACACAAACCTTTATTATTTTCATCAAAAAGCACGTTGCTTATTTTAGTATCGTGATGGGTTACACGCAATTTGAAAGATGGATCGTTTAAAATTTCTTCATAAATTTCTACAATATCTTTATTATCTTTTATAAATTTTATTAGTTCTTTTGATTCCCGGATGCGTGTTTGATTTCCCTTTTCGAGCGCTTCTAAAAATTGCTGATACCTGAGTGTCAGATTATGAAAATCGGGCAAGGTTGTTTGTAATTTTCCTACGGCAAATCCGGATAACAGGCTGGTAAACTCTCCGAATTTTCTGGCCGCTTCATAAGCCTGCTGTGGTTTTTCAACCGTTGTGATAGTATGTGAATTTTCAACAAATGGCATAAGCCGGTAGTATCCCGAACCCTTTATATACTTCATTTCCTCGCCGCTTTTCGTTTGTATAGGCGATGCAAATAAATAGCGCGATTGATGTTTAGATAAATAATCTGCAATCAATTTAATGTTGTTTGCAATCGCTGCAGGATTTTTAAAAACATTATCGTTGACTTTTTGTAAAATGAATGATTGGTGGTAATTTTTTACGGACCAGGTGGAGTTAATAAGCCCGGTGCTAATAGGTTCTACCACTAAATTTTCAATTGGTAAATCATATGCGGCCAGTGCTTCTACCTTCGGTTTCATGGTGCTTGTTTGTAAAACAAACTTAAACTACTAAAATTAAAAATGATAGCGCAAACGTTTGTCTTATTTGTCTGATAGTTTCTGTTTGACTTGTGTGATGGTCTCCTTCTGACAAATAAATCATAAAGAAAAATTCATAATGGTCTCCTCTGATTTATAAAATGGGATCGAAAATCAAACATAACCAGAAGAAATGATTTATAGTAAAACAACAAATTAACAATATTCTCATTTTTTATGAATCACCAATTTCCCTTCGATGATAATATTTTTAAACATAGGTTTACCCTCAGTCTTCTTCTGCCTTTTTAGTAATTCAAAAACAATTTCTGCAGCCTTTTTTGCCTGCTGATAAGGGAATTGCTCTACTGAAGCCAGGGGAGGAAATTCAACGTAATTGGTAATGGGAAGATTGGCGTAGCTCACAAAGCAGATGTCTTTGTTGATTTTTAATTTCGCCTTCCGGGCATATTGAATGGCATCCAGCGCTACATAATCATTGATAGTCAAAATCGCTGTGGGGGGATGTTTCAGGTTCAATAATTCTTCCATGGCCTGGCATGTTTTTTCCTGTGTCAAATCAGTCGTCGCGATCAGCGAAAGATCAATTTTTATTCTCTTCTTTTGCAACGCTTCCATGTAGGCATTTGTTCTCTCCATACATGATTTCATCTCGGCAGGACCATTGATAACACCTATTCGTTTGTGACCATTTTGAATTAAAAATTCTACGGCTTGCCTGGTGCCTTCGGAAATATCAGAAGACACCTTGTTAATATTTGACAATTCCGGTACGCGGTCAAAAAACACAATTGGGATATTATAACTTTCAACAGCAATTAGATGCTCGTAGTTTTTAGTATGCTTTGAAATAGAAATCACCAGTCCATCCACACGTTGGTTCTTCATGGCATTGATAATTTGCTTTTCCTGTTCCACATCATCGTGCGACTGACCAATAAGCACGCTGTATTTATTTTGTTTGGCTACATCTTCAATCCCGTTTATTGCTTCAGAAAAAAATTCCTCTTTGAGGTTTGGCAGGATTACACCGATCGTATTTGTTTTTTGTTGTTTAAATAAAAGTGCGCTTTGGTTAGGCTCATAATTTAATTCTTTTGCCAGCTTTTGCACCTGAGCAGTTGTACGCAATCCAATACTTGGATGATTGTGTAATGCCCTCGAAACTGTTGAGACTGAAAAATTCAATCGTTGAGCAATCTCTTTAAGCGTGGTTATTTTATTAGGCATATAAAAGTATTGTCACAAATTACGATAAAATGCTTCTATTTTGATCCAAATGTTTACCTAAAAAATATTGTAGGTTTACAATTTATTTTGATACTGCATATTTCAAAAATTACTAACGTCTTATTGCAATAAATTGTTTATGAAGATAAAAAAGTTAGATAGTAAGATTGACTTTAATTGTTTATATCTGAATCATCGTAGAATTATGATTGTCTTGCTAAATACTGATTTTTTTAGACTTAATATGCAATCAATGAGAATATCAAAATTACTTTCTTATGTTTTGGGAATAATGATCCTTCTGGCATTTTCAATAACTGGCCTGGCACAACAAGGACGCGCCGATGCTGTTATAAATGCAGGCACTATTCGTG
>JAHEZA010000348.1 GCA_023251335.1 Chitinophagaceae bacterium
ATAATTTTTTGAACCTTCAAATGTTAAATATTTGGCAAATTCATTTCTTTTTTAATTTTGAGAAAAAAAATTATGAAAAAAATTTTATTTATCATGGTCTGTTCCTTTGTTTTAACCAAAGTTGAAGCAAAAAATTTTCTACAAAAACAGCCAACAAATGTTTTTATTCTCCAAGGTTGCAGCGCAACGTTTAGTTACCAGGGCATGTAATGCAGTTAAATGTTGTTTACGATGGATCTCGTTGTAGCCGATCAAGCCAAGCCGCATCTTTGTGGATGGATGGAGTTCTGATACAAGATGGAGACTGCACGGATGACGCTGTGGATATGGCATGTGGTGGAAGTTGCATGTTAGCTCAAATATTTATAAACAATAAGAGTTACTTACTCTTTAAAAATAATCAATTATGAAAAAATTACAACTTGGTTTCGTTACCATCTTGTGCTTTTTTGTTAGCTGCCGCCAGGAAAAAATAGTTACAAAAACACAAGAACCCATTTTCAAAAGCAACACGCAGCCTGGACACGTAGTTCAGCCTTCCTTTGTTGCTGACAATTCTAACTCACCTGAGGCCAGAATGGATATGCTCAAAGAAATGCAGGAAAATCAATTACCTATGTCGTCACCACAAGTAAAATATCCTACATGGCAGTCTTATAATGAGCTATATCAAACAAAGATTATGAATTTGTCTCCGTTAACAAAACAATATTGCTCTCAACTGTTTCTTGCATCTTATAATATTCCTCAGCAACAAAGTACACCTGAATTAAATGCTGTCGTGAAAACCCATGCAGATTATCTGGTGAGCCAAAAATATAAAGGTTATAAATTGCTTTACGAAACTATGGTATGGTTGAAAAACAATAAGAACGATGACTTTGTCAATAGCGAAAAAGAAAAAATTAGCATTTATGCGGAACCTTCTTTACACGCCCCGAATTCAAAGCTGGAAGATAGCCAGGAAGTGCTTCAGAATGAACAATTAAGAAAGGAATTGGATAATATGATTTTAGCAATGAAAGAAAACGATAGCTACATTCAAAAGATAAAGGAGTTATAACAGTAATGTAAAACGTTGTTGGTTTTAAAAAAAACCTCCGCAAATTTCTTGCCGGGGTTATTTTTTTTATTATCATCTTCAATCTTTATTGATTGGAAATCTATTTATATCCCAGTATTTTCAGCATACTGGCCGCACTTTGTTCTTTGGCATAAACCCAATCTACCAGTTTGCCGTTTTTATCACGGTCAACCACAATGTATTTTGGCGAGGGAATCAGGCAATGCTTTATTCCGCCGTAACCACTTATCTGATCCTGGTAGGCTCCCGTATGAAAAAATCCGACATATAACGGTTCGCCTGTACCCGTTTTTGGAAGAAAGACTTCATTAATATGCTCTTCCGAATCATAATAATCATGACTGTCACAAGTAATACCGCCAAGCGTTACCCGTTGATATTCCTCATCCCATTTGTTTACCGGCAACATCAAAAATTTTTCGCCGATGCCCCATGTATCAGGTAATGTGGTAATGAAAGAAGAATCGATCATATACCAGGTTTCCCGGTCATTTTGCTTTTTTTCGCCAATCACGCTATAAATATGTGCCATGCTTTCGCCAACCGTAAAGCTGCCAAATTCGGTAAAAATGTTAGGCATGGGCACTTTACTTTTTTTACAGGCTACCTTGATGTTTCTTACAATCTCATTGATCATAAACTGGTAATTGTAATTGAACCCAAGAGAATGTTTGATTGGGAACCCGCCACCGATATTAATAGAATCCAGTTCGGGGCAAATTTTTCTGAGCTGGCAATACAAATTGATAATCTTATTCAATTCGCTCCAGTAATAGATATCGTCTTTAATGCCTTTATTAAGAAAAATATGAAGCATTTTTAATTGAAACCTGTCTTCATATCCTTCAATCTCATCTACATAAAATTCAAGAATGTCTTTTGCGCGTATGCCTAACCGTGATGTATAAAAAGGAAAAGTAGGTTCTTCCTCAGCTGCCACACGAATTCCGATGTTAAATGGAACTCTCACAGATTTTCTATAAGCTTTTAATTCATCTTTATTATCAAGCACCGGAATTACATTTTTAAAGCCCGTATTTAATAATCGCGCAATGCGGCTTGTATAAGGCTTTTGCTTAAATCCGTTACAGATAATGAAGGTATCCTTCGTTATTTTTTTTCTTTCATATAATTTATGAATGATCTCAATATCATAAGCATAGGATGTTTCCAGGTTGATATCATGCTTCAACGCTTCTTCTATAATAAAAGAAAAATGTGAACTTTTGGTACAATAACAATAATTATAGCTTCCCTCGTACTTATGTTTTTTGATAGCATTGGCAAACATCTTTTTTGCCTTGCTGATCTGCATTCCTATTTTAGGCAGGTATGTAAATTTTAATGGCGTACCATATTTATCAATCAACGCTTTTACATCTACATCATTATATTGGAGATAACCATTTTTTAGATCGTAACCTTCCTGGGGGAAATTAAACGTTTGATCTACAAGTTCTGAATATGTATTGTCCATTAAAAAATAGTGTCGGTTTTTTTTAAAATTTTTTTACAAATGTAACTGAATGATGAATTCAATTCATAAAAAAAACCGTCGCACATAATGGTGGGGACGGTTTAACTAATTTTGGAAGTCGTTTTACTTTACTGACTGAATCAGGCTCTTAAAACTTTCAGGCTCATTCATAGCCATATCAGCTAATATTTTCCTGTTCAGGTCTATCTTTTTTTCATTCAGCTTATGAATAAACTGGCTGTAGGTTAATCCTTCTTCCCTTACGGCAGCGTTGATACGTGCAATCCACAGCGCACGGTATTCACGCTTTTTAAGTTTACGGCCTACATAACTATAGGTCATTCCTTTTTCCATTACATTCTTGGCAACGGTATATACATTTTTTCTTTTCCCGTAATAACCTTTGGCGGCTTTAAGAATTCTTTTCCTTCTTGCCCTTGATGCTACTGCATTTGACGAACGTGGCATATTTTAATATTTTATTTGATTTTTGATTTCAACCCAACGTTGAAATGAATTTAATTGTTTTTTCTGAGTGAAACGAAGTTTACTTCATTCTTAGTAATCTCAACACTCTCGGCCTGTCTGGCGCGCCCACTTTTCCCATTACCCGCAAAGCCCGTTTGCGCTTGGTAGTTTTTTTGGTAAGAATGTGTCGTTTAAAAGGTTTCTGGTACGTAATTTCACCGGTGCCGGTTACTTTAAAGCGCTTCTTAGCGCTGGAGTTTGTTCTAACTTTTGGCATTTCTATTTATTTACTTTTACACCCTTGCCGGCGTCCCGAACAGACGGGAACTTATGGAGCCATGTGGGCAATATGTTTTATCAAAAATCCGGTTCAGCCAAAACACAAAATGCTGAATGGGGCGCAAAAGTAACGATATTATTTGAAAAAAATATCTAAAAGCCCGGCTTTTGAATTAACACGGCTCTCCTATTAGAATAAAACATATAGTAAACAAAGAAAAATTATCATTTTCTATTTTCCGGGCAAACTTAATGATCATTAAAATAAATGGTGTCGGGTGGAGATAAAATTTTTAATAATTACATTTGAAAAAAATCAATCCATGGTCAACAGAAGAAAATTTCTCCAACTTTCCACATTAGCCGCACCGCTACTTTCCATGAAAAATACATTCAATACCGGTAAGGTACAAACAAAACCTATTGTCGTTGCTACGTGGAACAACGGAAAAGAAGTAAACGCAGAAGCCTGGAAAATTTTATCAAAAAATGGTCGGGCTTTAGATGCTGTAGAAGCCGGCGCCAGGTACGTGGAAGACACCATAGATTGTTGCATTGGCCTGGGTGGATATCCCGACAGGGATGGCATCGTAACGCTGGACTCGTGCATTATGGATGAAAAGGCAAACTGTGGTTCGGTAGGCG
>JAHEZA010000349.1 GCA_023251335.1 Chitinophagaceae bacterium
CGCGCAGGCGTAGATCCTGCCAAAGCGGTTTTGAAATATGACAAACGAATATTCGATATGCATATAAAGGATGTAACAAAGGCAGCACAAGACGGAAAGGCGATAGAAGCGGGGAGAGGTATTATTGATTTTCCGGCGTTAGTAAAGGCGCTGCGCAAAATAAAATATCCTGGTAATTGCGGCATCGAATTTGAAAAAGACATGAAAGATCCTTTGCCCGGAATTGCAGAATCAGTTGGATATTTTAAAGGGGTAAAAGATGGCGTAGCCTGAGAACCTGCTGAAAAAAAAAGATAGCGCTTTCATCTTTCAAAATAAAAAGTAGTTGTTTTTATTGATTTACTGGCAAGGTTGACAAACCTGCCAGTTTTTTGCTTTGGCATCATCTCACCTGAAATTTTATCGGTATACAACCGGGTGATGGCAATTTTTGCAACTGCCCGTCCTGCTTATGATCAGAAGTATAAAGCCGGCATTGCTTTCCACGACATTCCCTTTCCTGTTTTTAGTGTCCTGTTTCTGAAAGCTGAATCATTATTGAAGCGTAAATATTCTTGTGATCTTGAAAAAATAAAACGTGAAAATAGTGATTGTCAAAAATAGAAATCATTCAAAGCATTCAATCGGGCGCTACGTTTATCAGCCACGGTTGTTTTTTTTCACCGACCAATTTTTGTCGTTAACCACTTTAACGGATGCATTTAACCGATTTAGCCATTGGCAGAAAATTTCAGCGGACTAATTTTGAAAAATCAATTCGTTACCATACACAATGAAAATTAAAACCTTTCGAAGATGAACAAAGGCCCACCACCCCAAAAAATAAAAGGCTACAAAGGATTGCGCCCGATGTAGCCCGGATTCTCAATTTAATTTTTGCAAATCAAATCAAAAACAAATCAAAATGAAAGTTAACAAAAAAAACAAAGGGATTATTTTTATTTCCTTATCGGTCATGATGATAATGGCCATGACAAAAAGCGTAAATGCCCAGAAGGGGTTTAATGTAAGCGTGAAAGCCACGCCGCAATTCAGTTTTCTTCTTAACAAAGACGACAACGACAACAGTCTTTACGACAGTAAAGCCACAATTAATACCAATTTTGGAATAGGAGCCGGATACAATTTCACCGACAATGTGGGTGTGGCCATAGACGGGCTTTACTCGCTGCAAGGTCAAAAATATGAGTTGAGCGGAGAGGATTACAATCAAAAGATCAGTTACATAAAAGTGCCGGTGTATTTTACCTACAACAGTAATCCCCAAAGACCGGTTTCATTTTCCGGCAAAATCGGGCCGCAGGTGAGTTTCCTATCCACTTCAAAACTTACAAACGACGATGGAAAAGATGTGGTAGATAATACCAATGACCGTTACGAAAAAACAACATTTGGCGGAGCCGCAGAAGCAGGCATTCGGATCAGGCTTCAGAGAGACTTGTTCCTGACTACAGGCATTAGGTTCGACGTGGATTTCACGAATGCTGAAGACGAAGACTATTCGTCATATCCCGCAGAGCGCGCAAAAACATACAATATGACAAGTGGTGTGGAAGTAGGCCTGGCGTACTTTTTCTAAAAGAGGGCGTGGGCAGGCACGGAAATAATGGGGGAGTTACTACTTCCCCCTATTTCCTTTACTTCTAAATGGAAAATTCAAAATGCAGATTTCGAAAATCAAAAAGATAAATAGACATTATTAGACTGTTCCCTCTACCCAAGCGAAAAGTAATATTAGCGCTGCGTTGCAAAATATATCCATTCCCAAATTAGGTATTGTCGCACACAAAAACGTGGATCATCATCTAAGACAATTTGGAGTATAGATTTTGAAACTTTAGCGGCATACCCGGTAAAGAAAAGAAAAAAGCACTATTCATTGCTTTACTGATATTCATTGCATTTTCCGGTCACTTATTAGTTCATTTTGTCTGTTTTAACGGGCGGCTATAATAGTAAAAATCCAATTGGTGACAGAATTGGAAACATTGAAATGAAAATATTTTTTTCGATTTGCTGTCCAATTTTTTATGACCCGGGCATTGTTAATCTATAAAAAAAAATTTGACCCATGAAAAGCTGGCTTAAGCGTATCGGATATTAAGGCATTAGCTGAACGACAAAGTGCCAATGCATCGTTTGAAACCGCTTTATCCGGCAAAAAAAATATTGCCGTTGCAAAAGCGAACCTTGACCAGGCACAAAGTGACTTTGACCGTGCCCAAAAATTAATGAAGATAAAGGCGGTAACACAAAAAGATTATGATGCTTATCAAACCGCGTTGAAACAGGCAGAGGCTCAATATGAGCAGGCCGTACTTAACCAGCAATCATCTGTCCTGGTTCCCACCGGTTTAAAATCACAGGCAAAGCCAGCGCAACACCAGATTTCAGCAGCCGCAGCTTTGGTAGAAGAAAGAGCAACTGAATTACAATTGACAAAAGAAGAATTGAGTCATGCTTATATTGTAACCCCTTGCAGTGGTATTATTACCAGGCGTTCGGTTGACCAGGGACAATATGTTCTGTCAGGGCAATCCTTCGCGGTAGTGGATGAAGAGCATCTTTGAGTAACCGCCAACTTCAAAGAAACCCAGTTAAAAAATCTTAAACCCGGACAACCGGTATTCTTAAAGAATGGCATGATATCCCATTAAGTTTGTCTTTTTTAACCATTCGCTCTGTCCTACCTGAACTCTACTTTTGTGTTGTAAAAATGATCAGCTATGAAATCGAACATCCCGGTAATAGAAATGAAGAAGCCCCGGCCATCATTCCTAAATATTGATTATACGCAGAGTCAAACATTGTCTCGCAGTGAATCAACAATAAATAAGATGGTCCTGATTCTTTGGTGGAGTCTTTACATTCAGTTGCTACCTGGTATTTATATTCAAATAACAAAAAAAATGAAGAGAAATATCCGGATAATAAATGCGAACAAAGTAAAATCTATAAAGATTCGACACCATGTTGTATTCACACTAATACCCGGAACATTCTTTAGCCTGTATAAGGTTAAAGGATAAAATATCTTTTCTGAAAATATGGATTATTTCACCGGCATCACCGGACTATTGACGGACGAATCAATAGGTAAAGAGATGGCACATTTCGCCACTAAGATTGTCCTGCCTGACCATTTTCGGCTATAGGATGTGAACTTACCTTTGCATCCTAAAAATTTAAAAGATGAAATACAGAACACTGGGAAAAACAGGAGAACAATTATCCGCCACCGGATTAGGCTGTATGGGCATGAGCCATGCCTACGGAGTTCCTGATGACGAAGAAAGCATAGCCACCTTGCACAAGGCATTGGATTTAGGTATTAATTTTTGGGATACCGCAGACATGTACGCCTTTGGAGAAAATGAGAAATTGATTTCAGAGGTTTTAGTGCCCAACCGGAACAAAGTTTTCATTGCTACTAAATTTGGTTTCCGCCAAAAAGAAGGAAGCACCGGCTTTGCAAGCACACCAGGAACTTATTTTGATGGCTCGCCGGCTTACGTAAAAGAAGCAGTAGAGAAAAGCCTGGAACGACTGAAAGTAGAGACCATCGATTTATATTATTCGCATCGTGTAGATCCGCAAGTGCCTGTCGAAGAAACTGTTGGAGCTATGGCAGACCTGGTAAAAGAAGGTAAGATCCGTTATATCGGGTTATCGGAGGCTTCTGCTGAGTCGCTGCGCCGCGCGTCTAAAGTCCATCCCATCGCAGCGTTGCAAAGTGAATACTCGATACTGAGCCGCGATGTGGAAGGAGAAATTTTGGACACGTGCCGTGAGTTGGGCATTTCATTGGTTCCTTATAGTCCTTTGGCAAGGGGTATTATTACGGCTACACTTAATGGAAATAATTCGTTGGCAAAAGATGACTGGCGAAGAAGCGTGCCACGTTTTAATGAAGTACATTGGGGAAACAATCAGAAACTGGTAGAAGAATTTGC
>JAHEZA010000350.1 GCA_023251335.1 Chitinophagaceae bacterium
ATGATTATTGATATAGGTGGTGGAACTACAGGAATCACGGTAATTGCATTGGCTGGTATTGTTTGCGATCAATCTATCAGGGTGGCCGGTGATGAATTTACAGCGGATATTATGGAAGCGTTGCGCCGTTATCACAGTCTTCTGATTGGGGAACGTACTGCGGAGCAAATAAAAATTCAGATAGGAGCCGCAATGAAAGATATTGATAATCCTCCGGATGATATGCCAGTAAATGGGCGCGACCTGGTAACGGGAATACCTAAACAAATAATGGTAAGCTACCAGGAAATAGCTGAAGCGCTTGATAAATCAATTTTCAAAATAGAAGAAGGAATTTTAAAAGCACTGGAAACTACACCGCCCGAACTTGCTTCTGATATTTATAGAAGAGGGTTGTATCTTACCGGCGGGGGCGCGCTGCTTCGTGGTTTGGATAAAAGACTAGCAGCGAAAATTAAGTTGCCGGTACATATTGCCGATGATCCTTTAAAGAGTGTTGTTCGCGGTACGGGTCTTGCTTTGAAACATTATGACAGGTATCCGTTTGTAATGAGATAGCCTTCCTTCAAAAGACGGGTTTAAAAATCCGCGGATGTGGCATTTTAAAAACTTTGAAAAAGGAATAAAACCCTTACATAAAAATGACGTATATTTCCCAGAAACCTTATTAAAATCTTCCGTCTTCGGGAAGAAATAGTGTTATGCGCAACATTTTTATTTTTATCCGTATTTACTTTACTTTCATTTTCTTCTTATTTCTCATGGGAATATCGTTCTATATGATATTCAGTTATAATCATTACCACCATGCCGTTTATTCGGCAACGGCTAGTGAAATTACCGGGGGTATCAATAAAAAGTTCAACACGATTAATTATTATTTTCAATTGAAAAGAACCAACGACTCGCTGGTAAAAGCCAATGAAATGCTATACAATAAATTAAAACAGAATTATGAGCTACCGGACACCGTAAATAAAATTGGTGTTGACACGTTGACGATAGATTCTACAGAAACACAGCGGAAGTATTTGTATATGCAGGCCAAAGTGATTCATAATTCTGTAAATCAAACCAATAATTATATTGAATTGCACCGCGGCAGGCTCCAGGGAATCAGCCCTGATATGGGGGTCATTGACGTAAACGATGCAGTAATCGGAACTGTAGTAGATGTAAGTAATAACTATGCTGTAGTGATGAGTTTGCTACATGAGCAAAGTAACCTTAGCGCCAGGTTAAAGCGGGGAGGGGAAACGGGCAATATTATTTATGACGGTAAAACGCCGGGTATTTTATACCTGAAAGATATTTCAAGATCTGCAAAAATTACAGCGGGCGATACCGTTGTCACCAGTGGATTCTCTGATAAATTTCCGCGGGGATTGTTGATAGGTTTTGTGAAAGACATTATTAATGATAAAAGCAGTAGTACCTACACAGTACGTTTAAAACCCGCCGCAAATTTTGAAAATTTGCAATATTCATATGTAATCAATAATCTTCAAAACGAAGAGCCGGAACAGCTATTAAAGAAAGTGAGAAGTAAATGAGCAACTTAATTAAAAATATAATTCGGTTTTGCCTTTTCATTTTAGTACAGGTTTATGTGCTGGACCAAGTGCCTGCTTTGCACAGGCTAATAACACCTTATGTTTATTTCCTGTTTATTTTATGGCTCCCATTCAAAATGAACCGCCTGGTTCAAATGTTGGTAGCATTTGCATTGGGTTTTACGCTTGATTGTTTTACTAATTCGTATGGACTTCATACGGCGTCTTGTGTTTTAATTGCATATATACGCCCCTTTCTTATCAATCTTCTTATTTCGCAGGAAGGCGTTGAAAAAAATTATAATGAACCGTCAATACAGAGTTTGGGCTTCACGGCTTATTTTACTTATGCTGCCATTCTAACTTTTGTACACCACATTTTTCTTTTCTTTCTCCAGGCATTGCAAACGGGTGGGATCTTTTATTTTGTCATAAAATCCTTATCTTCTACTGCAATAAGTTTACTGTTAATTCTGTTGATAGAGTTAATATTTGTGAGGAAGCAAAAATTTAGAACAAATACAGTTTAGACTTATTAATTTTGTAGTTCAATTTTTTGTTACCCCCTTACTATCTCATTTAATTTTAACTGTGTTTAACCAATCCCGGAAAAATATTATTATCGCGATGATCCTGATTATGGGATTGATCATTATTTCAAGGCTTTTCAGTCTTCAAATCGTGAATAAAAAATATTCTGTTATGGCGAATGAGCAGGGAAGATTCAGAAAGGTGGTCTATCCCAACAGGGGAATCCTGTTTGACAGAAAAGGCCGCGCGGTTTTAAGAAATACGGTGATTTATGATCTGATGGTAACTCCGACCAAGTTATACACAATGCATCTGGACACAGCAAACCTTTGCAGAATTTTAAATATTGACACAGGGGAGTTTAGAAAGAGGATTATTACCGCAATTATTAAAAACAGGAGCTATAGGCCTTCTGTATTTGAGTCTTCGCTTTCAGAAGAAAAAATAGCAAGAATAAATGAAAGCATGTACAAACTGGTGCCTGGTTTTTATTTGCAGGAAAGGCCTGTAAGAGATTATCCTTTTGATGCGGCCGGCAACGTTCTTGGATATTTATCCGAAGTAAGCCCCAGCTTTTTAAAAAAGCACGACGGCGAAGGTTATCAGTTGGGAGATTATGTGGGTCAAACCGGTTTAGAACGAACTTATGAAAAAGTACTTATGGGGCAGAGAGGAATAGAATACTGGAAGAGAGACAATAAAAACAGGCTGACCGATCGCCTGGAAAATGGCAAATATGATACAGCGCCTGTGCCGGGCCAGAATCTACACATGGCGCTTGATATTAATCTGCAGATGTTGGGCGAACATTTAATGGAAAATAAGGTAGGATCAATTGTGGCCATAGATCCTAAAACTGGTGGCGTTCTTGCGATGGTGAGTAGCCCTACTTACAAACCTAATTTGTTAACTGGCTCAGAAAGAAGAAAGCATTTTTCACAATTATTCCTGGACCCGCGCCTTCCGTTGTTCAACAGAGCCGTAAGCGCTACTTATCCACCCGGCTCTACTTTTAAAACCTTACAGGCACTGATAGGCCTTGAAGAACGGGTAATTACGCCTTCGACCCGCTTTTTATGTACAGGCGCTTTTTACGGGTGCGGTAAGCCGATGGGGTGCCTCGATCCGGGAAATTTTAATTTAAAAGAAGCCATTACTGTTTCATGCAATACTTATTTTGCCAACGTAATGCAACGAAGTATTAATAATCCCAGATTCGGCTCTACAGACAGCGCGTTAAAAGTTTGGGATAAATACATGTACGCTTTTGGATTGGGAAATAAATTGGGCATAGATATGCCATCAGAAAGAGGCGGAATAATACCTACACCCAGAACCTACAACAGAATATACGGCGACGGGCATTGGAATTTTTGTACGTTCCGATCTGTGAGTATAGGCCAGGGAGAAGTGACGGTAACCCCATTACAAATCGCAAATGAAATGGCTTACTTAGCTAATAGAGGTTGGTATATAAAACCGCACATGATAGATTCCATTGATGGTGGAGATAAATTTGGGATGCTGGATTCATTCAAATTGCGCCATCATCCCTTGCATATTGCCGATTCAATATTCGAAGCCGTTGCTGACGGAATGCAGGGTGTAATGGAGCGGGGAACAGGAGCCGCAGCGAAAGTTCCCGGGATCATCGTTTGTGGGAAGACCGGAACTGCAGAAAATTATTATAAAGGAGTAAAACAAAAAGACCATGCTTTATTTGCAGCGTTTGCTCCAAGAGATAATCCTCGTATCGCTATAGCCGTTATATGCGAGAATGCAGGTTTTGGGTCCACCTCTTCAGCGCCTATCGCCAGCCTTATGATAGAACAATACTTAAAAGATTCGATCCCTGAGCCTGATAGAA
>JAHEZA010000351.1 GCA_023251335.1 Chitinophagaceae bacterium
TTGGTTAAGCGAATGGAAGGAATTTATAATTCAATTAAATTGTTTTATCCTGGCCTGAAAATTGACTTTCCACCAAAAGATAAAATATGGACAGGCTTGCGTCCCGTCACTCCGGACGGGTTACCATATATTGGTAAAACGAGGAAATATGATAATCTATTTCTTGCAGGAGGCCATGCTATGCTTGGTGTTTCCGAAGGTGCGGCTACAGGGCAGATTATCAGCGACATGATAGAAAACAGAAGCACGCCTATTGATGTAAGTGCGTTTGATCCGGATAGGTTTTGAGAGGTTAATTCTGACACCTGCGCAGCTTAGGCATTGTCGTATAAATAGAAATCTTTATTTTTTCTTCGTTTACTGTATACTAAAAAACATCTCTGAATACCCGACTCCTTTTTTGGTGTGAAGTATTCAGAGATGCTTTACGATGAACTAATTGGTTAGAGCAAGTCCGTCAAACTAAATTATTGCAATAATTTTTCAACATAGTCAGCCATTTCAGTATTTCCTTTTGCTTTTTCGGCTTTACTGATCTTGTCAAAACCTTGTTTGAATCCGGGATCAATATAGCCCCGGTATTGCTCAGGAATTTGGTTTCTGAATTTCATGATTTCATCTACTCCCTCTTTTACTTTATTCGCATCATTAACTTTTAAAAGATAATTCGCGAATTTATAGCCGCTGATTACTTTATCCTGTCCCACGGGCTCGTTTTTAAACTGGTTCAACAGAAAATCAAAATCATCCGGAGATCCTTGTTTCATGATAATAGTGGAAACTTCGGCACCCAAATCGTCCAATGCATCGCTGCTGTATTTTTTTGCAAGCGCGTATGCTTGTGATGGATCAAGTGTGGCAAGGCCTTTCAGCGCCGCACCGGCAACCGAGTAAGAAGAGTCTGTAACATATTTTTGAAAAATCGGCTGGTATTTCTTGTCCTGCATATTGGCCAATATTTCGATGGCTTTGGCCTGTACCTTTTTGTTAGGATCTTTTACAGCTATTGTTTCAATTGTCTTAAGCACAGCAGGATCTGAATATTCGCCTCCAACTTCTAATCTTTCTAATGTTAATAAACGTAATCCGTGATATTTGTCATTCAGTCCTATGGCAAGTTTATCTGATTTATTTTTTGCAAAATACTCAAGCGCTTCCCTTCTGTCCATATAATTGCCCGCATATTTATATTGTTGTTCAAATTCATCTTCCGACTTGTTATCATTTTTTATTGCAAGCAATACTTTGTCTGCATCCACATTTACAAGAGAAGGCTTTTGAAGGGTAGCAAAATAAAAAGTATCAGATGGATTTTCTAACCAGACTTTGTATCTTTTTTTAGTGGTGCCCGATTTGTAAACGTCAATTGCTATTGGAAGTTTGAAGATTTTCCCGGTCTTCTGTGTTTGATTTACGATCACTCTTTCCGTGCCGTTGCTATAATCATAATTAATATCAAGCGAAGGTTGTCCGTTGCCGTAATACCATTGATTCCAAAACCAGTTCATGTCCTGCCCGGTTACATCTTCAAACGCGAGCCTTAATTCCTGCGCCTCCGCTGATTGGAATTTGTAAAGGTTTAGATATTTATTTAATGATTTGAAGAATGCTTCATCCCCGACATAATTCCGAAGCATGTGTAGGATGCGCCCCCCTTTATTATAACTAACGGCATCAAACACGTCTTCCCTGTTTTTATAATAAAACCTTACGAGGTCTTTATCACTGCTTCCGCTCAATAAATACCCCTGCATTTCATCAAAGTTTCCGGCATCGGCATCATCTTTACCGTATCGGTGTTCGCGCCATAAATATTCACTGTAATTAGCAAATGATTCATTCACGGTAATATTGCTCCAGCTTTCGGTGGTTACCAAATCGCCAAACCAATGATGAAACAATTCATGGGAAATGACATCTTCCCAGGCGTTTCCATCTACTAATTGCCGGGCATTTTGATAAGCTCCATCCTGGTGCAAGGTTGCGGTTGTATTTTCCATGGCGCCGCTTACATATTCCCGTCCTACTATTTGGTCATATTTTGGCCAGGCATATGGATAGTCTAATATTTTTGAAAAAAATCCAATCATTGCAGGCGTTTCTCCAAATATTTTTTTGGCCACAGGCGCATATTCTTTTTCTACATAATAGTTTACCGGTATTTTCTTGTAAAAATCTTTTACAATGGTATAATCGCCCACGCCCATAAAGAATAAATACGGTGCATTGGGCAGGTCGAGTTTCCAATCGTCGGTGCGGGTTCCGTCCGCATTTTTCTTTTGACGTACCAAAATTCCGTTGCTGAGTGTTACATATTTTGCAGGAACTGTCATTGAAATTTCTTCTGTGGTTTTTTGATCGGGCTTATCAATGGTGGGGAACCATGCGCTGTTTGATTCTGTTTCGCCCTGTGTCCATATTTCTATGTGTTCCCCGGTTTTGCCCAACGGGTTAATAAAATACAAACCCTTTGCCTCCGTGATCGCTGCGCTGCCGGACAGTTTTAACTCGTTGGGCCTGGAGATATACTTTATGTACAACGTATATTTCTGCCCTTTTTTATATATTTTGTCCAATGTAATTTTTAGTTGCATGCTATCTTCGTAAGAAAATTTCAGAGGGGTTTTTGATTTTCCGTTTAATAGTGCAATTTCCTTGATGTCCATTCCCTTTGCATCGAGTGTCAGGGAATCTGTTGGATAAAAATATGGCTGAAGTGTTACCCATTCTTCTCCGTAAAGCCATTGTTTATCGTAGTCAAAACTTACAGCCAGTTTTGTATGAACCAGGTCGTTAATCCGGGGATAAGTGCCGCGGTAAATATACTTCCATGCGGTATCTGTGGATGGTTGTTCGTCTTGAGAAAACGCTGTTACAGTCACGCTGAAAAATAGAAATGCCAGAAAAATTCTTTTCATAATTAAATTTTGTGTGTTCGCAAAAATACAGGCTAAATATAAAAAAGTTCTTATTTTTTGCATGGAAGGTCATATTTATTATTATATTAAATAGCTTTGCCTGCTATGATTATTTTTGGTATCAGGAAATTATTTTTCTCTTTTTTGATGATTGCATTTTCTCTTTTAGCAAAGGCGCAGCAATCTCATTTTGTTTATCTGCAAACAGACAATGGGCAGCCTTTTTACACAAAATTCAACGGTAAATTAATCAGCTCGTCCGCCGAGGGATATGTAATCCTTCCCGGTGTTGCAGACGGAGATTATCAATTAACGGTGGGGTTTCCTAAAAATGAGTTGCCTGAAGAAACATTTAAGATAAATATTGACAAAAACAATGAGGGATATTTAATAAAGAATTTCGATGGGAAGGGCTTGCAGCTATTTAATCTGCAAACACTGGCGCTGATTGAAGGAACCGGGAATAACACCATAGCAGCCAACACTCCAAAGAATGAAGATGCATTTTCGATAGCATTGGCCGGAGCAGTGAAAGATTCTTCCATTTTGCAAAATCATGAGGGTGCCTTAATTACCCCCGCGATACCAGTTGCTGTAGGAACGGCAGCCGTTGCAGCCGTTATTCCTTCTAAGAAAAATTCGGCCTCGGACGGTGGACCTGTAGCCCAATCCGCGATGGTAGCTGGTGATTCAGTCTCAAAAATTATGAGCACTCAAAACGAAGAAGGGTTGCAAATGGTATATGAAGATAAAACGGATAGCAGCACTGATACAGTACGTCTATTGATTCCTGTTGAAAAAAAACAATCGGATTCGGGTGACATAAGTAAGGCAGTCACGCAAAACTATCCATCTACCAAAGAGGCTTCTTCGGCTGCTGCGCCTGCAGTTGTCGCTTCCGGAGCCATTGTTGCAACCGCCCCGGATGAAAATAAAGGTCGCGAAGAAAATAGTCGAAAACAAGATTCTGTAGCTATTAATGAAACTAAAGGCATTTCATCTGCTGATACATCTGTCAGTATTCAGCCTGC
>JAHEZA010000352.1 GCA_023251335.1 Chitinophagaceae bacterium
TTCTTTATTTTTGCAAAAGGCAAATTTCGGAGAGTGGCGCATGAAGATGGTTTATCTCTTGCCGTTTTCAGCCTGCTAAAGAAAAATAATAGTAGCACGTGAGTGTTAGGTTGTATATGATTATGCTCATATTTCAGGCTGAGTGTAATTATATTCTTCGATGGTAATAAACCGGAAATTTGCAGTGCATTTTTCAAATCCTGAGAAATCAAGTTGCCTAATGAACTTTTAAATATAAATCGAAAACTATGTCACACATTTCAAAAAAAAGCCCTACGCTTAAAAAAGTTTTTCTCTTTCTGGTCGCAGCATCATTCAGTATCTTCTATTTCTCTTGCAAAACAGGAACAAGCAATTCTACGTCCGAAAGTAATATTGACACCGTACTTACAGGTACAGTAACAGCGGAGTTAACCGAAGCGCCAAATGTTCCTAAACCATTAACGTATACGTCACCAAAAAAAGTAATGGTTCATTTGGAAGCAGTTGAAAAAGTAATGCCTATCTCTGACAGTTCAGAATATACATTCTGGACATTTGGAGGCCATGTACCAGGAAATTTTATCAGAGTAAGACAAGGCGATCTTGTTGATTTTACTTTGACAAATTCACCCGACAGTAAAAATTCTCATAGCATAGATCTTCATGCAGTAATAGGACCTGGCGGCGGAGCTGATGCCACGGCCACTTCTCCGGGACAATCTACTCATTTTCAATTCCGCGCATTACATTCCGGCTTATATGTTTATCATTGTGCTACCGGCCCCGTGCCTCTGCATATCGCCAATGGAATGTATGGTTTGATATTGGTAGAACCACAAGGTGGAATGCCAAAAGTAGATAGAGAATATTATTTAATGCAGGGAGATTTTTATACTACCGGCAAATATGATGCAAAAGGATTGCAGGCTTTTGATGAAGATAAGGCACTTGCCGAAAATCCGGATTATGTATTGTTCAATGGCCGCGTACGTTCTACGACAGGTCCAAATGCATTAACAGCTAAGGTGGGAGAAACAGTAAGATTATATGTTGGAAACGGCGGGCCAAACCTGGTTTCATCTTTCCACCCGATCGGTCAGATATTTACGAAAGTATATATGGAAGGAGGGCATGAAATAAATACTGATGTACAAACTACATTGATACCTGCGGGCGGTGCTTCTATTGTGGAAATGAAAATGCAGGTTCCTGAAACGATCAACCTTGTTGATCACTCTATATTCCGGGCGTTCAACAAAGGGGCCATAGCACAAATCAAAGTAACAGGTCCTGAAAACCCTTCTATTTATCAGAAAATAAAAAAATAAAAAATACTAACCAAGATGGGACATTTCAAAATGTCATACCGCTTTTCCCGTTTCCTTTTAAGGAAAGGAAAAAAGCGGCAAGCAAAACAGGAGACTTTTTGAAATGTACCTAGTCAAATTTTCACTTGGTTCTAATATGAAATATTTCCTAACCATATTTTTAGTATTTGCTTTATTCGGGGGTACTTACGCCCAGAACAGAGCAATTGCCCTGGATGGTAAAATGGTTTCGATTCAGACAGGAAATTATCAGCCTTTCTTTATTACCCAAAGTAATAAGCCTATACCTGTAAAGGCTTTCAGGATGGATGAGCATGCCGTTACTAACCTGGAATTCCTGGAATTTGTAAAAGCCAATCCACAATGGCAACGATCAAAAGTGAACAGGCTCTTCGCAGACACCAACTATTTAAAGGAGTGGAAAAGTGATTTATCCATCGGTGAATCCAATAAAAAAATTTACAATTCTCCGGTAGTAAATGTGTCATGGTTTGCAGCCCGGGCCTATTGCCAATGGAAGAATAAAAAATTACCAACTATTGCTCAATGGGAGTTTGCAGCCAAGGGCATGCCTAAGAATCTAAAAGGCAAATCGCTTACTGATTATATTCTGGAATGGAATGCT
The DNA here is from genome assembly GCA_023251335.1 of Chitinophagaceae bacterium. GTDB lineage: Bacteria > Bacteroidota > Bacteroidia > Chitinophagales > Chitinophagaceae > Ginsengibacter. The sequence goes on from JAHEZA010000352.1 coordinate 1,936, forward strand.
AAACCAAATCCTCCTTTTCTGCCAAACGTGAAATCAACGTACGAAAATGCTTATGGCTTGTATGATATGTATGGTTTGATTTGGGAGTGGACTTTAGATTTCAATAGTTTTATTGGTTCTCCTGATTCAAGAAGTAATAGTGAAGTTGACTTGAAAAACTTTTGCGCGGGCGGCGCCATTAATGTTGCAGACAAATCCGATTATGCCGGTTATCTCCGGTTTAGTTTTCGCGGCAGCCTTAAAGGAAATTATTGTATCAAAAATCTTGGATTCCGTTGTGCTCAGAACTTATAAAAATAGTGAAATGAAAATGTTGTTTTATTCTTTGTTTACTGCTATCTTATTTAGTTGTTCAAATGGGAATAAGCAGCCGGCATTTACAGGCGATATTCCCGAAAGCAATGTCGCACCCGTAGGTACCTTATCTTCCGGAAGCCTTTATCAATTGGCAGATACTTTTAAAACACAGGACGATAAGGCTGTTACGCTTTCTTCGTTTAAAGGGAAGCCCGCCGTGATAGCGATGATATTTACCCATTGCACCTACGCATGCCCGAGGCTGACAGGTGACATAAAAAATATTGAAAGTAAATTGAAAGATGGGAAAGGAAAAGTAAATTTCGTGTTGGTAAGTTTTGATGCCGACAGAGATCTCCCCGACACGTTGAAAAGATATGCTAACAGTATGGGCTTAGATGCTAATTGGACTTTATTGCACGGCGATGAAAATGCGGTGAGGACGCTTTCTGTTCTATTGAATGTGCAATTTGCAAAAGACGCTGAAGGAAATTTTTCTCACAGTAACATTGTTTCCGTATTAGACAAAAATGGAGTATTGGTTTTTCAAAAAGAGGGAATAGATGCAGATCATACACAAACGGTTAATGCTATTAAACAACTTTTTTGAGAAACATTATAAGAGTTTCTAATAGTGAGAAATAAGAATCTGCCTTATTTGTTTCTTTGCTGTGTGGCTAAATAAAATTATCCCATCAAATACGCTAACCCATTGCTTACCGGCTCACATAAATTGAGCACATTTTTTTCTTTAAATAATTTTTCTATCAAGTCGCGGGCTGCTTTATAATCATTATGTATCGGGCAGGGATGCTTAGATGAACATTGGCTCAACCCTAATCCGCAACTTTTAAAAATTTGTTTACCATCTATAGCTTCTACAATATTGATGATCGGCTGTTTCCGTTGTTCTTTAGAAATGTAAAAACCACCAGTAGGGCCTTTCAGGCTGTTAATAATATTTTGTCGCACCAGTGTTTGTAACACTTTTCCTACCGTGTGCTCATTGGCATTTATAAATTCTGCAACTTCTTTGATACCCGCATTTTCCCCGGTTTCAAATTTGGAACAAAGATAAATTACTGCTTTTATGGCTGTTCTGCAAGTGTTACTGATCATTGGTTACATATTTAAAAATTCACGGCCTTCTTCAGAAATTTTTTGAGAGCTCCAGGGCGGATCAAAAGTAATTTTTGCTTCTACTGCATAATCCGGAAATGTTTGTTCAAGCGCCTTCTTTATGCCACTATTTATAGTTTCGCCCATTGGGCAAAATTGAGTGGTCAATGAGTGTGAACAAAAAATTTGTTTTTGATTTTCATCAAAATCAACCTGGTAGATCAATCCAAGGTCCACCACATTCAATCCTATTTCGGGATCGTCTACAAACTTCAATGCACCCAGTGCCAATTCTAATTGATCTTCATTATTGGTAATTTCATTCATGATTTTTTAGGTTTATGCGTTATGGCTTTCCATACATTTCCATTGTATAAAATGGCTGAAATTAATAAAAATGCCGAAGCTGTTTTTATAATCATTTCGTTTGAAATTAACACCCCTGCAATAAATAGAACAAATCCCAGGAGATAGCTAATGCTCATTATTAAAAATGTATTGTCGTTGAAAAGTTCTTTTGGATTTGGCGTTTTCCCCAATCCGGCTTTATCATGATATACTTTGTTCCAAACGATAAACGGCAATGTTTTAAAAGT
>JAHEZA010000353.1 GCA_023251335.1 Chitinophagaceae bacterium
AAAGTAAATCATCTTAATATTCTTCCTGACGATATAAGCGCCATAATAACCTACAAAGATGGAAGCATACAGAAGCAGGAGTTTTACTACGGATCTTCCTTTTTGTCTCAATCTGCAAGGTTTTTAATTGTGAACAATAGAATGAGTATGGTAACTATTATTAATAACGACAGAAAATCAAGAACGGTCGATGTACAAAAACCGGGAAATTTAGAAGTCATGATGAATCATTAATTATATAATTATAACAGTCCCGATAAATTAATGATTCGCGAACCTTATAGTATCGAAACAGCAAACAAACAAATATTGCGGATTCTTTTTTTGGTTATCTGCTCTGCAAAAGGGCACACGTAAAAAATATTAGCCTTACTTTCTCCCATTTTTTAAAGATGATTCCCTTACGATGAGTTCAGATTTAATAACCATTGTACTGGTAATATTCATATCCCACTGGCCTTTGAGATGGCCGATAAGGGTTCTGGCAGCAAGCTGGCCCATTTCAAAGCCCGGATAATTGATAGTGGTAAGTTTAGGACTCACCACTTTTCCAATGAGATCATTGTTAAATCCGACAATAGCAACGTCCTCTGGTATACGAATGCCGGCATCTTTAAGAGCCTGCATCACAATTGCTGCGCAAAAATCGTTGGTAATAAAAATACCATCCGGCATCGGTTTCAAAGAAAGAATACGGTTCGCAGACCTGGTAGCATCTTCTTCTTTAAGGCCATCAACAATTAGAAGTTTCTCGTCAAATTTTATATTGTGATCAATCAATGCCTGCTTATAACCTTTTAACCTTTCTGCATACACATTTCTTGTGAGGCTTGACGTAATGTGTGCGATTCGGTTACAACCCTGCTCTATAAGGTGATTGGTAGCGTCATATCCTGCCTGGAAGTTATTGATAATAATTTTGGCGCCTTCGCTGCTTTCAAAAACACGGTCAAAGAAAACGATTGGAATGTTTTTGCTATCAAACTGTTTAAAATGTGAAAGGTCTTTTGTGTTAAATGAAAGTGACGCAATTACACCATCCACCCTCTTGTGGAAAAGGTTATTTGCATTGGCTGCTTCTATATCTGTGTTTTCTGCGGAGTGAACAATGATTAGGTTATACTTGGCTGCCCGTACAATCTTTTCGATACCCGCTAATACAGATGTAATAAAGTAACTGTTTAGTTCATGAAGGATTACGCCAATGGTGTGGGTTTTTTGCAGCCTGAGACTGCTGGCGAAAAGATTGTGCCTGTATCCTAAACTTTCGGCTAAATCATTTACTTTTTTCCTCGTAGCTGTACTTACCGAAGTGTTGTCGTTAAGCGCGCGGCTCACTGTAGCGGCAGAAACATGAAGTTGTTCCGCGATATCATAAATCGTAATTTCTTTATCCGTTTTCAAATTGATTAAGCTTTAAGTTAGTAAATTAAATACATTTAAAAAAAAACTGTGCAACCGATTACTTTTTCAAAAATAAGTTCTATTTTGCACAAGAATTGATTTTTTACAGATGTTTTGGAAACCAAAAGTAACAATTTATTGATATAATTAGTAACCAAAATTTTAAATTGAACTCAATTTGTCTGTAATCGGTTTCTCGGCATTAAACAATGTCTTTGTATTGCTTGTTTTACAAAATTTGTCCTGATCATATTATTCTTAAATTGTAAGAAGAAATATACCACGACAATCAATTAATTCAGGAATTATTAGTCTCAAATATTTTTAAACCAACTCTTCTTATGTCTATTATTATTCAAAATCGATTGTTTAAGAAAATTTCCGTATTAGCAGGAAATGGTTCCCTTGCTATTTTCTTATTTCTGCTCTGCACCGCTTTTCAGACGACCAGCATGGCGCAGACAGTTCACGGCACAGTTAGCGACCAAACGGGAAAGCCATTATCAGCTGCTTCCGTGGTCATACAGAAAACTTCCAAAGGAACTGTTACGGATAAAGACGGCGCTTTCACGATCGCAGCTTCAGCGGGCGATGTGTTAGTCGTTAGCTCTTTAGGCTATGCTACTAAAGAGGTCACTGTAAATGGTGACAACCTCGTTATATCCCTTGCCGCAACCAATGCGGAGCTTACCGAGGTGGTGGTTACCGGTTACGGTACACAAAGGCGAACCGCTGTCACTGGCGCCATTTCAACAGTTAGCGGTAAAGTAATTAATGAGGTTCCTGTCATAAGCATAGCACAGGGGTTACAGGGGCGCGTGCCAGGTGTTTCAGTTGTTAATAATGGAAGTCCGGGAAGTTCTCCCCTTGTTACCATAAGGGGTATCAGCTCTATAAGTTACGCTTCTAACCCCTTATATGTTGTAGATGGATTTCCCACGGGCGATTTGTCAGCAATAGATACAAGGGACATTCAGTCTGTGGATGTGTTAAAGGATGCTTCTGCGGCGGCCATCTACGGTTCGAGGGCAACAAACGGTGTTATTATGATTACTACCAAAAAAGGCAGCAGAGATGGGAAAATACATATCAGCCTTGATTCGTATTACGGTATCCAGGATGTTACGCAAAGATTGAGTTTGCTCAACCCTTCTCAATTTGACCAATATGCGGAGGCATATAGGGGGAGCAAAGTACCAAGACGTGATCCAGGTTATGATCCGGTGTGGGTTAACAAACCTATTTACCAGGGAGCTTCGACAACTTACGGAAACAACGTCAGCGATTGGCAAGACGAGTATTTTAAACAAGGTGCAATGACCTCAACTAATATTGGTTTAAGCGGCGGAAATGATATTTCCAGATTTTATGCTTCTGCAGGCTATTTAAATCAAACAGGTACAACACCTACTGTTGGCTACAAGCGTTACAATTTCCGTATTAATTCGGAGCATAAAATAAGCAAGGTGTTTACTTTTGGTGAGAACCTGTATGTGGCTGCTGGCGACCAGGATTATGATAATAATGAAACCGGAAGCCGCTCAAATCTATTGAACGTCATCAGGATGATGCCCTACATGCCTGTTTATGATCCAACCACAACCGACGGATACAGAGGTGTAAATTCTGTTCTGGATGGAGGCGACCCGACCAATCCGATAGAAGACGCCGTGATAAAAAATCCCGGCAGACGAACCTTAGCGAAAATTTTAGGCAGTGCCTACCTGGAAGTCAATTTCACGAAATCATTGAAATTCCGTTCAACGTTCGGAATAGATTATGCTAATCAATTAGATTATCGTTTTTCACCCATATTTAATGATAGTGGTAGCGTGGCGGGTTCCAGCGCAATTCTGGCTACCATTACCAATAACAGGAGTATCTCTACTGTTCAACTTTATACACAACAACTTACATTTGATAAGACTTTTGGTAACCACCATGTTAATGCAATTGGGGTTTATGAGTACCAGGGTCAAAATATCAAGAATGAAAACGCCAGTGGCAACCAGGCGTCAAATGATCTTAAAACACTGAATAATGCCAGCAATATATCCGCTCAAACGCTTACCCAGGATCTTAACATCATATCATATATAGGGCGTGTGACTTATGATTTTAAAGGAAAATATTTGTTTAGCGGCGCAGTTCGCCATGACGGTGGTTCCTATTGGGCTCCGGGTAGCAAGTGGCAAACATTCCCTTCTGCTTCTGTGGGATGGAGAATTGATCAGGAGGATTTCATGAAGAACCAAACCCTAATCTCTGAATTAAAATTGCGGGCAGGTTGGGGAATTACCGGCCTTAACGGGGCAGTTTTAGGAGCTACCCCCTGGTTAGCGAGTGTTAGTGCTAACAGCGCCTACTATCCTTTCGGCAATAATCTTACAGGTGGACCAGCCTCTTCCATTCAACGTTTGGGAAACAAAGATTTGTCGTGGGAAACAACGGAACAAACAAATATTGGACTGGATTTAGGATTGTTTAACAATGCAATCACTTTATCTGCTGAATATTATCAACGCAGAACCGACAACT
>JAHEZA010000354.1 GCA_023251335.1 Chitinophagaceae bacterium
AGCGCGCCCTCTTCTCCATCAAATCAAAATTGATTTTATCAACAGTATCGCTGGGCTTGTGGTAGTCTTTATGAATACCATCAAAAAAGAAAATAATAGGAACGCCTTTTCTTGCAAAATTATAATGGTCACTGCGGTAATAAATTCTTTCCGGATCATCAGGCGCATTGAATTTATAATCTAATTCCAAATGAGAATACTTTTCATTTATTGCTTTACTGATAGGATCCAGGTCGGAACTTAATTTATCATTTCCAATCACATAAACATAATTGGTACTGTCACCATGTTTTCTGTTAGGGTCTATTCTTCCGATCATATCAGTATTAAGATCCACGGTAGTACTATCCAACGGAAATACCGGATGATCCGAATAATATTCAGATCCCCATAATCCTTTTTCCTCGCCACTTACCGTCATAAATACTACCGTTCTCCTGGGGCCATGTCCATCTTTTTTAGCTTTCGCAAATGCCCGCGCCATTTCGATTACACTTACCGTTCCACTTCCATCATCATCGGCGCCATAATAAATCACATCGCCTTTTTTCCCTAAATGATCGTAATGCGCGGTGAGGAAAACGTATTCATCTTTCTTATCGGTTCCTTCCACATAACCAATCACATTGCTTGCGTCCACCGTGATGCTTGTTTTTTTAAAAGACAATATTGTTTTTACTTTTTTATCACTATAGATCGTATTCAATGTACCTTTTGCTTTCACGGTTTCAAGAACCGTGGCCGCATCATTTTCTCCAATTATATTTTTTAAAAAGGAAGAAACTATAGTGATCACAGCCACTCGTCCTTTATTATTCAAATGCGGAAAATAAAGGTTGGTCTTCTTACTACTTTCTGCTATCCGCGAGGGAATAGAATCCCATGTCGGATTTACCAACAACAACGCTACAGCTCCCTTTTCCTTTGCCAATGCGGCTTTTCGGGTGGTGCTATATCCCCAGGAACTGCGTTTGTCAGTACCGCTCACTAAATACTTCCCATCCACTTGTGGCTCGCCTGAGATAATCAACACTATTTTTCCCGTTACGTTTTTTCCTGCATAGTCATCATAATTTTTATCTTCTATGCCATAGCCGGCAAACACCACTTCTTTAGCGGTTATTTTATTTTCCGCATCAGAACCAGGCTGTAGAATATAATCTTTACCATAGTCCAACCTCATCTTACCAATCTTTAGCTTTTTGGGAATTAATGTGTCTTTTAAAATGGGATAAAATTGCTGGTAACCTTTCAGTGATGCAGGGGCTTCCAATTCGATTTCTTTAAACTGGCTTTCAATATAAGCAGCCGCTTTTTGCTGACCTTCCGTGCCGGTTTCCCGTCCTTCCATTTCGGCAGAAGCTACCACAGTTAGTTGTTTCTTCAGCTCTTGCCCGGTTATAGTTTGCGCATAATGTAAAGGAATATCGGTTTGAGAAAATACAAAACCGGTAAGGATGCATAGAGCAACCATTGTAAGAAAAATTTTCTTCATAAATAAAAGGTTAATTAAAAATAGCTGTAAATATAAAAGAGAAAGCATTATAAAAATCACCATCCGTGGTTTGTCCGTTTCTTCTTGTAACCGGTGTATACCTGTAACAAAAATAATTAACAACCTCTTCTTATAAGATCATTTCTATAAAATTTCTGGGTAACCCAGCGCGCGCTATTATTCCATATGTTCCTTGAAATTTCTACAAAAAAATAATCCGCAATTAGTAATTGCGGATTATAAATACCCCCGTGAAAGGATTTGTTTTTGTGGATTACTTAAGTGGTACTTAAAGTTACCTGTAGATTCTTAACTAACTTTTTTGTTGTCGATAGCTTCCAACTTTGCAGCGGCCCTGTTATCATTGATCATCACAAATGATGGATTTAACGTAGCCGTTTTTTCACTATTCAACTGAACCGACTTAATCATTACGGTAGTGTCTGTTTTAGGTTTCGTAGTGTCGGGCTTTGGCGTGGTTGTAGTGTCCTGAGCGTGAATTGCAGTAAATGCAAACATTCCTAGTCCGGCAAATAATGCCTTTGATTTGATAGCGTTCATAGTGTTTTTGTTTTTAGGTTAAATAATTATAGATGTATATTCTAAAATGATGCCAGAAAATAAAAGTGTGGAAAACTGATAAATAATTTTAGAAAAATTAAGGAGTCGGTGATTAAGAAAACGTTGACGTTTAGTCAAAAAGTGAAGATTAATTAACAAGAAAAGTGTATCATTCCCGGGGCTCATTATTACGATTTATCGCACCGCCATTATTTTGTCCAGACTTCTAATTTAAACGCTCCATCTAATTTTCCAGTTGCCATCAAATCGGGGCCAATAATAATATTGTAAACGCCGGCGAACTTAATTTTATAATAGAGACTATCTCCAAAAGGCCCGTCAAACGTGCCATTCGGCATTTCTAACTGGTTGATGCGAATGTTATCTTTCCCATCATTTTTATGTATCACGGCAAATAATTCTTTGCCCGAAACAATGTTTAATGGGATTATCTTCCTGTCTTTTATTCCATTCATTTGTAACCGAACACTAAATGTATCTACACCTGCATGTAGGATGCTATTGTTATTCTTATTGATATTCTTATCATTTGACGAAGCAATTTTTGTTTTTGTAATTGTATCTTTCTTAACAATTTCAGCAGGATTATTTTTACTTCCGGATTGATCGCAAGCTATTAACATTATCATAAAGAATGCTACAAAGATTTTATTCATTTTTTTTGAAAATATTATTTAACAATCAAATGCCAATAGCGATATTATTTACAATAATTCAACACAGCATCAAATATTTCCCTGCGAACCGGATTAGGATTATAGTAATAGCCGGTAGATAACAATCCCATGTTTTGACGATTAATTAATAAGATGACTGAAATGTCTAGTGAAGGAACAATGACAATACTGGTGCCGGTAAAACCTGTATGTCCGAAAGAACCGGCTGGCGCATGTTTCATAAATGAGTTATCCGGATCCATCATCCATCCAAGGCCATTGTTAAAATCATCTTTTGTTAAAAATAAATTGATGGTCTTTTTAGAAATAAATTGTTTGGAACCTGCTTTGCCATCGTGCATAAGCATGCCAACTAATTTCTGCAAATCATCAACGGTAGAAAACAAACCCGCATGGCCGCTAACGCCATGAAGCGCATACCAGGCGTTGCCATCATTTACTTCTCCGTTCAACGTGTACTTGCGCCAGCCATTCCATTGATCGGGATCTATTTCTTTAAACACATAACCGAGCGACGTATCATGCACCATTCTCGTCTCATAGGGATTGCCATGTGAAGTAGCAGCAAAATTTTTAAACTTGTCCGTAGCAAGCGGGTTGTAGGTAGTATGGTTCATACCCAATGGAATAAAAATATTCTTTTGATCAAATTGATCTAATGGCATGCCGGAAACTTTTTCAATTATTTCGCCCAAAAGAATAAAACCAAGATCACTGTACCGTCTTACTTTACCAACAGGAAATGCCAATGGCAATTCGCCAATCAATTTATAAGTTTCCTGTTTGTTAGAAGCCCGGTAAAAAAGCGGATACCATGTAATAAGGCCGGCTGTATGAGTTAACAGGTTGCGGATGGTAATTTGTTTTTTATCACCCACACTAAATGCAGGAATATATTTGCCTACCTGATCATCCACTTTCAGAAGTCCCCGATCTACGAGCAACATAATAGAAGTGGTGGTACCAACTACTTTGGTCAGCGAAGCAAGATCAAACATATCATCTGTTGTCATTACTTCAGGATGTACAAGCGGTTTGTTAGCGTAATCGTTTCTTTGCGCATAGCCAAAAGCTTTCTTACAAAGAATTTGATTGCCTTTTTTAATTTCAATTACAGCGCCGGGAATTACATTATTGACTACATCTGTTTGCAGAATGCTGTCAACTGTTTTGATAAGTTTTTCACG
>JAHEZA010000355.1 GCA_023251335.1 Chitinophagaceae bacterium
TACCCTCACTTTGCCTTTGTGTATTTCTCATTTTAGCTTAGGTTTGTAACTCTTAATATATATACATGCCAGTAGAAATAAAAGTGCCCACTGTAGGCGAAAGCATTAATGAAGTAACCCTCACAAAGTGGATTAAAAAAGATGGGGACTATGTAGAAAGAGATGAAGTGATAGCGGAACTGGAAAGCGAAAAAGCCACTTTTGAGATCAACGCGGAGAAAGCAGGTATCTTACACACCGCTGCGAAGGAAGAAGATAATTTACAAATCGGAGATGTAGTAGGTACGATTGATGATACCGCGGAAAAACCTGCAGGAAAAGAAGCCCCGGCAAAAGAAAAGCAGGAAGCCCCAAAAGCAGAATCAAAAAAAGAAACTAAATCCGAAGCTCCGGATGTAAAGGTCATTTCGCCGGAAGAAAATAAACCAAGAGAAAAAGAAAATATAAAAGCTACACCCGTTGCTGCAGCCATCCTGGCCGAGAAAAAAATAGATGTATCAAAAGTGACACCTACAGGAACTCACGGCAGGATCACCAAACATGATGTAATGGACGCGCTGGAAAACCCAGGCAGAGCGGTCGGAAAAGAATTGTTCAGCCGCGAAGAAAAAACTCAGAAAATGAGTAACCTTCGCCGCACCATCAGCCGCAGGCTGGTAGAAGCAAAAAACAGTACCGCCATGCTCACCACATTCAACGAAGTGGATATGGGCCCGATCATGGAATTACGAAAAAAGTACAAAGAAGTTTTTAAGAAAACCCACGACGTAAATCTCGGTTTTATGAGCTTTTTTGTAAAATCATGTTGCTTTGCTCTGCAGGAATGGCCGTCAGTGAATGGGCGTATTGATGGCGATAATATCATATTGCATGAGTTCTGTGATGTGTCTATTGCCGTATCTTCTCCCAAAGGTTTAGTAGTGCCGGTAATAAGAAACGCCGAAAGCCTTAGCATGGCAGAGATCGAAAAAGAAGTGGTGCAACTTGCAGTAAAGGCCAGGGAAAGCAAACTCACCATTGAAGAAATGACCGGTGGAACATTTACCATCACCAACGGCGGTGTCTTTGGTTCTTTAATGAGTACACCTATTCTCAATATACCTCAAAGCGCCATTCTTGGAATGCATAATATAGTTGAAAGACCGATGGCGGTAAACGGACAAGTGGCGATCAAACCGATGATGTATATCGCGCTAAGCTACGACCACCGGGTAATTGACGGCCGCGAATCAGTGAGTTTTTTAGTCCGCGTAAAAGAAATGCTTGAAAATCCTGAGCAACTTTTATTCGGTAAAGATCCTGTCAAAGCGCTTCTTCAGCTTTAATTGTTCTGGAAAAACTTTTAGAAAGTTGGGTATAGAAAAAATCTGTTTACATGAATAATGATGAACCATTTTTTCCTAAAAAAGGAAACCACTTTCATCGTTATTTACAATATGCTTCCGCAATTCTCCACAACTATAATGGCAAGGAGCCTTTTCACCTTTATTTAAAAAAATATTTTTCGGTCAATAAAAAGCATGGCTCGCGCGACAGAAGGCTGATTACCACGCTTTGTTATCAATATTTCAGACTGGGCTTTGGCGTTGTATCAACAGTTTCTGTTGAAGATAAATTGATTCTTGCTGCTTTTCTTATTGGCGAAAAACCATCGCCGTTCCTAAACGAATTCAATTCTGAATGGAACCAACATGTTACTCGGTCTCTGGATAAAAAGCTGAAAATGGTAAAGGAAATTTTTGATCCCGAAAAAATATTTCCTTTTCGTGATGCATTGAGTGATGAAATTAATTTCAGCGACTTTTCTTTATCATTCTTAATTCAGCCGAAATTATTTATCAGAATAAGGCCAGGGTACCAGAATTCTGTCTATGATAAAATTAAATCCGCAAATATTTCTTTTGAAAAGATAAATGAAAACTGCCTTGCATTTGCTAACAATGAAAAGCTGACCGATATTCTTAAAATCGATAAGGAGGTTGTAATACAGGATTATAATTCACAACAAACAATATCGCCGTTAGCATTAAGTCTTCAGCCTTCAGCCTTAAGCATTTCGATATGGGATTGCTGCGCCGCCAGTGGAGGAAAATCCATGCTGGCTTATGATCTGTTGAAAAATATAGAACTAACAGTGAGCGACAGCCGAAAAAGTATTCTGGAAAATCTAAAAATACGTTTTGAAAAAACAGGCATAAAAAATTACCAGGCATTTGTTGCCAACCTTTCATCTTCGGCACCTGTAAAAGAAATTGTGGAAAAGCGGTTCGATTTGATTATTGCTGATGTTCCTTGTTCCGGTTCAGGTACGTGGAGCCGTACACCAGAGCAAATACATTTTTTCAAAAAAGAAAGCATTTCTGAATATGCCGTTTTGCAAAGAAAAATCGTAAATAACGCTGTGAAGTCATTAAAAGAGAACGGCTATTTTCTTTACATAACGTGCTCGGTTTTCAAAGAAGAAAATGAAGAGAATGTAAATTTTATTCAGAAAGAACTGAAGTTACATTTGATACAAAGCAGATATCTTAAAGGATACGAAATGCAGGCGGACACGTTGTTTGTAGCGTTGTTTACTTTTACCGAAAAATAGAAATCCCTGTTATTTATTTGTTTACTGATTGAACCGCTCGTAAAAACTGATCAGTTTCTTCTCTTCATTTTGCCAGTTGTATTTTTCACGGGCTGTCTTACAATTTTGTCTTAGCCTGGAGTAAAGTAAATCATCGTCTAATAAAATGTTTAAAGCTTTTTCAATTGCATCAACCGATAGATTGCTTAGCAACAAAGCCACTTCATATTCATCATTGATTTTCCGGTATTCAGGAAAATCCATGGTTATCTGCGGCAATTCGCTTTGTATGTAATCAAAGAACTTATTGGCCAGCGATAAAAGCTGACTTTTCCCAAAGGGCTCTACCAGGTTAATACCTGCATAAGCCTGTTGCGTGATCTCGTTTAACTCGTTGGGCAAAAATTTGCCTTTAAACAACACCTTTGATTGCAATTTATTTTCCTCCCTAATCCTGACAGCTTGTTGCAAAAAATTTCCATCCCCATAGATATGCAACACGGCATTTATATTTTTCATTGCCGGAATTAAATATTCAAAACCCCTCCCTTCGTTTACGCTACCCCGGTACAATATGATTTTTTCACCAGTACGATATGTTTCCGCGGCCGCGGGTTTTAATAAAGGCACATTTCTGATCACATCATAGGCCACTTTATAATTTTTAAATAGCTCTTCCGCTATTCCCCGGCTTACGGTGTAACCATTAATAAATTGCGGAACAAACTTTGCTTCGACAAAATGCCATGCGCGGTAGATACTGGCTCTTGTAATAACTTCCTTTAGTTGGGAAAAATATTCATGCGCATCATACACCCTGTTCTTTCCTTTCAAAACGGAAGCAAAATACACGGGCAGCATTGTATCAAGATCAATACAACAAAACACATCCGCATTTTGGAAAAGGAGATAAAAAAAAAGTTTTACATTATACTCGCAGTAAAATCCAAAACCTTTTTTAAAAAAAAGCCGTATCCTTTTTTGGTGATAAGTTTTTTTCTCTAACATCACAGAATCATTGAATTTGCGACCAATCAGTTTTACTTCATATCCATTTTCCACCAGGCTATTGCAGATGCGAATCATGCGCTGATCATAATTCAAATCGTTGGTTACTGTAAAAATTATTCGCATTAGCAATTTATCTGTTTCATTTTGTAAAATAACTTTTCACCTGCATGATTATTTTATCGTGAACCATTTTCCATTTTTGATTGTCACCAATATGGTCATTGTGAAAAATGGGTATGAAAACACCATTCACTCTTTTTATCTCCTTCAACAGGTTTAAAATTTCCATCAACGATTTTTCAGGCGATTGTTTTAAATAATAGACAAACGTAGCATCCATGCATGTTACAGGAAAT
>JAHEZA010000356.1 GCA_023251335.1 Chitinophagaceae bacterium
TTTCAATCCCTGTCTGAATTAGCGTATCCTTATTGATAGAAATTGTAAATGACAAATCATTACCTTACCACTGCCGGTCGTTACAATACTCCAGGTGCTCTGTGTATTGATTATTTTTTAGCGAATAACTACCGCCTCCCGAGCTATACATTGCGGATGAATCTTTTCCTTTATTAAGATCATGACTTAAAAAGGCAAAATGTGTATCGTTAATAATTTTTATAAATGAAACATCTTTTGTGTACCAGGTAACTGTAGTATCACCTTTTTCTATAAGCGTGCCTGAGATCAGCTTCCATGTTCCGGTGATGGGTAAACGCTTTTCTGTATTGTCCTGTTTTTTACTTTTAATGCCCCAGGAAATCAGTAAGGCACCTGCAATAATTATCAATCCAATTTTCATTTTCATTTGATTACAATTTTATTTTTTTTATAAATTTCCCGTAAAGTATTTATTTTTTTGTAAAAATATAAATACTCTCAGCGGCATTCTTAGATGCATTTCCACTTTCCGAAAGTAATTTTTTTAATTGCGCATAATCTTCCTGCATTCTTTCCTTTTTTCCTGGATCAGATAAAATCCTATTTAATTCAACAGTGATTTTTTTTGGCGTCAGATCATTTTGAATTAATTCTTTAACCACTTCCCTGTTCATAATTAAATTAACCAGGCAAATAAACTTTAATTTTATTAAACGCTTTGCAATCTGGTAAGAAATATTGCTGGCCTTGTAACAAACAATTTCAGGCACACCAAATAAAGCGGTCTCCAGGGTAGCAGTACCCGAAGTCACCAAAGCCGCTACAGACTTCATTAGCAGCGAATAGGTGTCGTTCGTAACCATTTTTACATTTGCATAATCCCCTATAAAATTCCCATAGAATTCGTCCTCAATAGAAGGTGCTTTGGCAACGACAAATTGATACCCGGGAAAGTTTTTTGTTGCAGCAAGCATTAAAGGAAGTTTTGTTGTTATTTCTTGTTTCCGGCTGCCAGGCAATAAGGCAATAGTGTTTGCCACAATTTGTATTTCAGAATGATCTCTTTTAAATTTTTCAATCACTTCCACCAGCGGATGCCCCACATATTCCACTTCGTAATTCCATTTTTTATAAAAGTCCTTTTCAAAAGGAAGAATCACGATCATTTTGTCAATGTCGCGCTTAATACTTTGTACCCTGCTTTCTTTCCATGCCCATACCTGCGGCGAAATATAAAACACCGTTTTGAAATTCCGTTTCCTGGCCCATTTTGCTATGCGCAAATTGAATCCCGGATAGTCAATAAAAATAATTACATCGGGGTGAAAGGAAGAAATATCATTTTTGCAAAACTTAATGTTCTTTAAAATGGCCGGAAGATTTTTTATTACCTCTGCAAATCCCATAAAAGCCAGATCTTTGTAATGCTTTACCAGCGTGGCTCCTGTTGCCTGCATTTTATCACCGCCCCAGCAACGGATGTCAGCACCCGAATCTAATTGCTGAAGTTCCTTTATTAAATTGCTTCCATGTAAATCCCCGGAGGCTTCTCCGGCTATGATGTAATATTTCATGCTGGTGCAATGTACGATGCAAATTCAAAATACAAATCGGCTCTATTTCCTTGTTTACTGTCATTAAGAAATGAATTTATATTCCATCCAAAAATTGGCTTTGAATATAATCCACAACAGCAGTTATGTTTTGTGTCTCTTCAAAAACTTTTAATTGGCGGTCTGCACCTGTTCCTACTTCAAGAATCCTGTGTACATTACCTATCGCATTTCTTATACCAAGTGGTGTGGCCACGTCATCAATAAAATCGAGTAATTCATAAATGAGCACGCGGGTATTCACTTCCGTTTCTTTCCCAAAATCAATCATGCTTCCTTCAATACCGTAGCGGCTGGCGCGCCATTTATTTTCATTGATAAGTGCACGCGGATAAATAATAAAATTGAGATTTTCGAGACGAAGTTTATAGAGTTTGGCACATATTCCCTGGAAGAGGGCCGCTATAGTAATGGTTTCATGCACCGTCATTGGTACATCACAAATCCTGAATTCTACCGTGTTGAAAAAGGGATGCACTCTTAAATCCCACCATATCTTTTTTGCATTGTCTATGCAGTTTGTTTTTACAAGGATCTTTACGTAATTGTCATACGCTTCTATGCTTTCAAAAAAATCGGGTATGCCTGTCCGCGGAAACTTGTCAAATATTTTGGTGCGAAATGATTTATACCCCGTTTGCCTTCCTTCCCAAAAAGGAGAATTGGTGCTCAGTGCATAAATATGTGGCAAAAAATACCGAGCAGAATTCGCAATGTGAATTGCCATTTCGCGGCTCTCCATTCCTACGTGTACATGCAAGCCAAAAATCAAATTACTTCTTGCGGCTTCCTGCAATTCTTTTATGATGTCGCTATATCGTATGTGATCAGTTATCAACTGTTTTTCCCAGTGGCTGAAAGGATGGGTACCCGAGGCTCCTACCATTAATCCAAGATCGCCTGCAATACTGCTAATGGTCTTGCGTAGCGTTGCCACATCTACGAACGCCTCATCAATATTTTGACAAATATCTGTACCCACTTCCACTACAGCCTGGTGCATTTCAGCTTTCACTTTGTCCTTGATTATTTTTTCACCTTCCTGCACTATGCGCTGTTCATGGCTTTTTAGTTCGCGCGTCTGCGGATCCAGCACCATGTATTCTTCTTCTATCCCCAGTGTAAAATGTTTAAATGAAATAGCTGCCATTGATTATGAGGTTAATTTGATAATTTGTTTATTGGTTAATTAGGAATCCCAATTATTTGTTCGTTTACTGGAATTTTCACATTGGCACATTACCTAATTGGCTAGTTACTTAATCAGCTAATTACCGCCATTCCCTCCGCACCTCTTTTTACATATTATCCCCACGTCAGGTTATCTTTTCCTTCCTGCTGAGATTGCGCTTTCGTAATAGCAAAGTTGGCCGCCGCCTCTACTACCCAATCAAAATTTTCCTGGCCTACACTGGTTACTTCTGCGTCCGGTGCCGGATTACAGAAATCAATGGCATAAGGAACACCACCACGCAGTGCTAATTCAACGGTATTGAAATCGTATCCGAGATATTTACAAATGCGAATAACAATATCAGTCATTAATTCTAATCTTTGCTGATCTGGTTTAAAATCTGCAACATAACGAAGGTGATGCGGATTGCGCGGTTCGTAAGGCATAATGCGTACATTATTTCCCCCAATGCAATAACAACGATAATATTCGTCAAAAATAATTTCTTCCTGAAGCATCATAATCAGTTCGCCGGTCTCGCCATGCTTCGTAAAAAAATCATTCACATCGTTCACTTTATAAACACTTTTCCAACCACCGCCGGCATGTGGTTTCATGTAAGCCGGAAAACCAATGTAGTTAAAAATATTTTCCCAATCCAGGGGATAAGCAAGATTAGAAAAAGATTGCTCACTGGTATCTGTTGGTAAACTACTGGATGGAATCAGCACTGTTTTTGGCACCGGTACGTCTATTTTTGTCATCAGGCAATTATTAAAAAATTTTTCATCGGCACTCCACCAAAAAGGATTGTTGATGACAGCGGCACCACAAAGAGCAGCGTTTTTTAAATAGGCCCGATAAAAAGGAACGTCCTGCGAAATTCGGTCAATAATTACCGCATACCCGCTGCTTTCACCCTGTACTAATTTATCAATATGCACCGGCTCGGCAGTGATTCCATCTATATTTTTTTGGTTCACTCTTGCAATAAAAGCGTCGGGGAAACTTCTTTCCTTTCCGAATAAAATACCGATCTTTTTCATAATGATTATTTTGAAGTTGAAGAATAAATGGAAGCAGCGCGCTTTCACTCTCTAAATGTATTTTATCAAAGCTGATTTAACAAAATTAATTTTATAATTAACTCGCATGTAGTTCCATAAC
>JAHEZA010000357.1 GCA_023251335.1 Chitinophagaceae bacterium
AAAAATGCCGGCTTCGCGGATGCGCTTTGCGAGGCCCGTATAATCACTATCGCTTGATACGATACAAAAGCCATCTACGAGGTCTGCATGTAATATATCCATCGCGTCTATGATCAATGCGCTGTCAGTTGAGTTTTTACCGGTAGTGTAAGAAAACTTTTGGATAGGGTTAAAAGCCATCTCATTGAGCAGGCTTTTCCAGTGATTCATGTGCTGAATAGTCCAATCGCCATACACGCGGCGAATAGTAACTTTTCCATATTTTGATGCTTCTTCCAGTATAAGGTCCATCATTTTTGATTGCGCATTATCACCATCTACGAGCAGTGCTATTCTTTGATTTTTAATTTCCATATTGTTTTATATTAATACAAAAATAGGTTTAATCATGCAGAAAGGATTGGAGCTGTTTTTTCAAAACACTTTCTTTAATCGTCCGGATGACTTTAAAACTTTTAATAAAAAAGAAATAAATGTCTTTTGGCAAAAAAAGTTCGTTTACTGATCCTCTTCTCTTTTCAATTATTATACATTTTATTTACTTTCATTAATGTGAATCTTTTATCTTTGGCATTAAACATTCTTATATGAAGTTCATCGTTTCCTCAACGCAATTACTAAAACACGTTCAACAGATTAGCGGCGTCATCAGCGCTAATACTGTTTTGCCTATTCTTGAAGATTTTCTTTTTGAAATAGAAAAAAATAAATTGACCATTGTTGCTACCGACCTGGAAACGGTGATGAAAATTCAAATGGATATTGAAGCCAAAGACACAGGCAAAATATGCATTCCCGCAAAAATTTTGTTGGATTCATTAAAAAACTTACCTGAGCAACCACTCACTTTTAATATTGATAAAAATTACAGCGTAGAAATTACCAGCGATAATGGAAAGTATAAAGTGATGGGTGAAAATCCGGATAACTTTCCAAAAGATCCTGAAGCAGATACTTCTAATTCTTTTCCAATGCCTTCATCCGCGCTGGTTACCGCTATCAACAAATGTATTTTTGCTACGAGTTCTGATGAGTTGCGGCCAGCTATGACAGGTATTTTCTTTGAACTTACTCCAAAAGGATTAAGGACTGTAGCCACCGATGCGCATCGCCTGGTTAAGTTTTCACGGACTGACATTGAATGTCCCGAAATCGCGAATTTTGTGGTTCCTAAAAAGCCGCTCAATTTATTAAAGAACGTATTGCCAAATTCAGACGAAGAACTTACTGTTTCTTACAATAGCAGCCATTTGTTTGTAAAACTTGCAGACACTGAACTGGTTTGCCGCCTGATAGATGCAAGGTTCCCTGATTATAAGGTAGTCATACCTATTGATAACCCGTATAAACTCACGGTAAACAGAAACGATTTTCAGAATGCGCTACGCAGGGTTAGTGTTTTCAGTAATAAAAGCACCAACCAGGTGGCAGTTACAATTACCGGAAGCGAATTGCAGCTTGCGGCCCAGGATGTGGATTTTAGTTTTGAAGGTAATGAACGGATGGCTTGCCAGTACGATGGCGAGGATCTTCAGATAGCTTTCAATGCAAAGTTTCTGATTGAGATGTTAAGTGCCGCTGATACAACGGAAGTAGTGATTGAATTAAGTACGCCCACAAAAGCCGGTATTATTAAACCAACCGAACAGAAAGAGAATGAAGAACTGTTGATGCTTGTGATGCCGCTGATGCTTAATAATTGATTGTTGATTTCTTTCCCGGGATTGAGCTTTTGATTTATTCTTGTTTCGTTTTCCTAAATGATGATGGGTCTCGTTTGAACAGTTGGTCTCGCATCTGCCCACTTATGGATTCCAAATCATTCCCTGCAGAATAGAAAATACTTTTTTATTCAAACAATCCTTTATTCAATAATTGCAGCGTTCTATTTTTCTGATCTTGTGAAATCAGGATAGAAATATTATGCTGGCTGCCGCCAAAACTTACCATGCGCACCGGAATATCTGTGATGCTGTCAAAAACTTTTGCGAGAAGGTTTTCAGTTTTCGAAATGTGATAGCCCACTATGGAAACGATAGTTTGATTGGTATCTATTTCAATCGTTCCAAACATTTCAAGTTCTTTAATAATTTCATTTAAATAAGTATCGTTATCAATAGTAAGAGACACAGCCACTTCGGATGTAGTGATCATATCAATTGAGGTCTGGTATTTTTCAAATACCTCAAATATCTTTCTTAAAAATCCATAAGCAAGCAGCATTCTGCTGCTTTTTATTTTAATAGCAATAATGGAATCCTTTGCTGCAATAGCTTTCACTCCTTCTTCGTCTGACTGGCTTTCTATCAGCGTACCGGCTGCGTCTGGTTCCATAGTGTTTTTCAATTGCACCGGAAAATTAAAATATTGCGCGGGCCATATGCTCGCCGGGTGTAATATCTTGGCGCCGAAATAGGCAAGCTCCGCTGCTTCATCAAAACAGAGGTGCTTTATAGGGCGAGTGTTTTCTACAATTCGCGGATCATTATTATGCATACCATCAATATCAGTCCATATTTCGCACACAGTGGATTCAGTAGCTGCGGCTATCAAAGACGCGCTATAATCGCTTCCGCCACGTTTCAGGTTATCTACTTCTCCTTTTGCATTGCGGGCTATGTAGCCTTGCGTAATAAAAAGCTTGGTGTCTGGATGGGATTTCAGCAATTGACTCAACTTTACCCTTATGCTTCCAACCTGCGGCTCTCCCGCCGAATCTATCGTCATAAAGTCGAGCGCTGCCAGCCATACATGCGGAATGTTTTGTTCTTTCAGATAAAGGCTGAAAAGTTTAGTACTCAGCAATTCTCCCTGGGCAAGTATATCTTTATTCAATGCTTCACTGAAAGAAATTTTTAAAATAATGTTTAAAAATTCGAAATGCTCCGCGAGAATATCTTTCGCTTTTTGGTAGTCGGTTTCTGTTTTTACTAACTCTTTAATAAAACGCTGGTAATGCTGTTCCAGCGCTTCAATTCGCTGTTTGGCCGCTGCCCGGTCGCCATCGGCAAGTGCCGCGCTGATTTCTGTAAGTGCGTTAGTAGTGCCGCTCAATGCGCTTAATACTACTATCTTGGGTTCATCATCTTTCGTGATCAGCGATTTGATAGATGCCATTCTTTCAGGTTTGCCAACACTGGTACCGCCAAACTTCATTACTTTCATAACCGATTCCCTTCAGGGTATTTTAAATTTAAAAATAGAGCGAGCAAAATTATTTGAATGCTAAAAACTTTCCAAAAAGAATAGTGAGGTATGCCACTTCGGAATCTTTAAGCTGATTTATTTCACTGGAATATTTTTTTTAACTCAATAGCAAGATAGTTGGCAACGGCATCGCCGGAGCCTAATATGGTTGCATGAAATTGATTTAACTATAAAGGGAATTTCCATTTATTTACTATGATTTTTGAAAAGCAAAATCTTGTTTATTTGTTGGTTTACTACACCACGACATTCACCATTTTGTTCTTCACAAAAATTATCTTTTTTACTGGTTTATTATCAATCCATTTTTGTACCGTTTCATTTTCAAGCACCATTTTTTCAACTTCCTGCTGAGTTGCATCCAGCGAAATTATCATCGTTGTGCGCATTTTCCCATTAATAGAAATAGGGTATTCTTTTTCAGACTCTTGCAGGTATTTATTTTCTAATTTAGGATAAGTTGCATTCAAAATTGATTCTGTATTTCCCAAAGAATGATATAGTTCCTCTGCGATATGCGGCGCATAAGGAGTTAATAAAACCAAAAGCGGTTCAAGAATTTCTTTCTTATGACATTTTAAATCTGTGAGTTCGTTAACACAAACCATAAAAGCGCTCACCGCCGTATTGAAAGAAAAGCGCTCGGTATCTTCTTCAATTTTTTTGATGGTTTTGTGAAGGGTTTTTAATTCTGCATCATTTGGTACTTCTTCGGTCCATAAAACCT
>JAHEZA010000358.1 GCA_023251335.1 Chitinophagaceae bacterium
TTACTTGTTCCAGCTTCTTCGCCTGCTCGTAGATCTTTTTAGCAATGAATTTATTTCCATGTCCATGAATATTTACCCACCAGCTACTTATTCCATCAATATATTTATTTCCTTTCTCATCTATTAGTAGCGATTTTTCTCCCCTGACTATCGGAATCGCTGGAAGCATCGTTTTTTGGTGTGTATAGGGATGCCAGATATATTTCTTATCTTTTTGCTGGAGCGTCATTTTACCGTTCGTATCATCTGATTTCATGTCCCAAAGGTAGGCGAATAAAAATTTTTTTTTCAAATGCAACGAAAAGGCAAAATGGATTGTCAATGTAGTGCGATGCATCAAATCAATTTTCGACAATTAGTAAAGGATTGCCTGAAGCGGAAGCCGGAAGCACAGAAAATGCTCTATCAGCACTTTGCGTCAACGATGCTGGGCGTGTGCTTTAGATATACGAAAAGCATGAACGATGCAGAAGAAGTATTGCAAATTGGTTTTATAAAAGTATTCGAACGGTTGGATCAATTTAAAGAAGAAGGCGAACTGGCAGGCTGGATCAGAAGGATTATGATTAACACCGCGTTAAATTATTTAAAAACCAATCAGCGATACCGTTACGACCTTTCGTTTGAAGAGATGCCTTTGCACGTGGTTTCTACAGAAAATCCTGAAATGAATTTACGCGCAAAAGAATTGGCGGAATTGATCAGGCAGTTGCCGACAGGGTTTCAAACAATTTTTAATTTATATGCTGTAGAAGGGTATAAGCATAAAGAAATAGCAGCGATGTTGGGTATCAGCGAAGGCACTTCGAGGTCTCAATATGCGCGTGCAAGAATGATACTGGCAGAGTGGATTGAAAAATTTTCTTTGAAAGAACAAAATGGCCGTTATGGAACAAAATAATTTTGAAAAAAAGATACAGCAAAAGCTGGACGAACTAAAAATTCCGCCGTCTGACGCTGTGTGGGAGAATGTTGAAAAAAACATCAACAAACGAAAAGACAGAAAAAAAATACTAATATTTTTCTTGCTGTTTGCTGGCCTCGCATCTGGTGGATATTTTATATTTAAATCAATGCCGGGAAAAGAGCCTTTGAAAAAGCAACTGATGAGTACGCCTGTTGATAAAGACAGTAAACAAACAAAAAAGAGGGATTCTTCTTTTAATGAAACTGCGGTATCGGGCCGTAATGATTCTGAAAAGAACAATGCACCCGGTGTCAATTCCACAACCAATAAAACACGTTCCCGAGAAATCGAAAACCACAAGACGGAAAGGAAACAAACCAACGAAACTTTCACCATAAAAGACAGGAGTTTGGCAGAAGATTCCAAAAATAAAAATAACAAGGGAACAGAACCGGTCGTCTTGAATAAGAAAATCTTACTTACCAGTGAACACACAAATAATTCCAAAAATGATTTAGCCATAAATAGTCAAGGGAAGTTTGAGGAAAAAAATACAGTTATTGTTACTCATGGCGCAGCGAATGTTCCGGATAAAATCCCCGAAACTCAACATGAGGAGGCGATACAACAAAAAGAAATACCTGCTACGGATTCCCAAAAAGTCATAGCCGGGAAAACCGGTGAGCCAACGAATCAAATCCGGAAAAGCAGCGAGGTACATAAATGGAGACTTGGTGTTACTTTTTCCGGCGGGACTTCTATGATAGGAGATGGGAGTGTCCCGGGGGGTACCAATTTGAGTTCTTTCGCGCGTATGGATTTTGTTTCTTTGCCATCTCCCGCCAATAACTATGCGCTTTCTTCTTTCAATAATTATTTTGCACCATCGCCTATAAAAAATTCTATGGCATTTATAGGAGGTGTTTATATCGAGAAAAATATTTCCCGGAAAAATAAAATTGACTTGGGCATTTCTTATAAATACTATTCTTTAATAAATACCACCGGGAACAAGATTGATTTTAATATTGCTCCTTCGTTGTCAGCGGAGAGCATTTACAGCTCATGGAGTAATACCAACACTTACAGGAATAATTTTCATTATATCGAAATTCCAATATCTATTAAATTCCAATTGGGAAATAGTAAAAAACTTCCAATCTATTGGTCGGCTGGTGTGAATATCTCGCAGTTGATCAGCAGCAATTCTTTACAATTCAAACCTGTTCCCGGCTTGTATTACAACGATAATTCACTTTATAACAAAACACAGGTTGGTTTGCAAACAGGCTTTTCCGCATTGCTGTTTGCCAAAACAAAGGTCCCGATAAATATCGGCCCATATTTTATTTATAACACGTCTGAATTGGCTAATGATGGTTTGTATGGGGGAAAGCATTTTAGTTTCATCGGAATAAAAGCAGAAATATTGCTTGGAAAAAAATAATTTGTTTTAAATGCAACGGTTTTAAAGTTTCAATTGTCAACAATATAAAATAAATCATCATGAAAAAATACATCCACATCTCACTTTCAATATTCAGCCTTGTTTTGGTGATAATTTTTTTAGGCAGTTGCGTAAAAGATACCTGTAAACAAACTTATACTTACTCATATTATATTCCGGTATATAAAACTACTGCTGAAGTAAAAGCGGGAATCAAAAGCAGCACTGCCCGGGAAGTGGAAAACCCTGGTAAAATTGTTTTGCTTGGAAATTATATTTTTCTGAATGAAGTAGATAAAGGCATTCATGTGATTGATAACCGAAATCCTGCGTTGCCACGAAACGCAGCATTTATCAGTATTCCTGGGAATATGGATCTGGCGGTAAAGGGGAATATTTTGTATGCAGACCTGTATACTGATTTGGTTACGCTTGATATTTCTGATCCACTCAATGTTGTTGTAAAAAAATATGATGAAGGCGTTTTTCCATTCAGGACCTATGGCAACGGTTTTTATAACGATTCTACTAAAATAATTACGAATTGGATAAAAAGAGATAGAGTCATGACACAGGACTGCTCGCAGCCTTTAATTGGCTATGATTACGCTGGCAGCCCCATGCCTCAATCTTTTTATAGCGATTATTCCAGTGCTTCCTCACCAGGAAATACAATGAATTCAAGTTCTCCAATCGGCAAAGGCGGCTCTATGGCAAGGTTTACAATTGTAGGAAACAGTTTATACACTGTTTCCAATACTGACCTGAATGTATTTAATATTTCTGTTCCAAATAATCCGGTGTATGATGCTAAAATAAATGTGGGTACCTGGAATGTAGAAACGATTTTTCCTTTTAAAGATAAATTACTGATAGGAACTCAAAACGGAATGTTGGTTTACAACATCAATAATCCTGGCAGTCCCGCGTTGGTTGGCCAGTTTTCTCATGTGCAAAGTTGCGATCCTGTAATTGCAGATGGCGACTATGCTTATGTTACGCTTCGTACCGGAACGGCTTGTTTTGGAAATACCAATGCTCTGCAGATTTTGAAATTGAATAGTTTCACGGACCCTCAATTACTGCAAACATACAGTTTTACTAACCCTCATGGTTTATCAAAAGACGGAAAACTTTTATTCATCTGCGATGGGAACGATGGACTGAAAATATACGATGCAACTGATATTAACAATCTTAAATTGATAAAACAATTCTCAGATATTGAAACTTATGATGTAATTGCATATAACTATATCGCATTAGTCGTAGCCAAGGACGGACTTTATCAATTTGACTATTCCAACGAAAATAATATTCATGCCATAAGTAAAATCGGGATTGCGAATCAATAGATAATAGTTATGAAAAAATATTTGTTTTTGATTGTAATATTTGTTTTCATTATTCCTTTTTCCGTGTTTGCGCAAAAAAATGAAATTCATTTTAATTCAATAAATGCTTTTGCGGCAGTAGGTGGCCAAAGTGAGGTAAACACCGCGTTTCAGACGGTTAATGGAATTCAGTTTTCAAATTGGTTTACTGGCATAGGAGTTGGGGTTGATAATTAT
>JAHEZA010000027.1 GCA_023251335.1 Chitinophagaceae bacterium
TTGTAAAATTTCTTCTAAAAATAGCCGTTAATTTTTAAATTGGTTATTGATGTTACCTGATTTTTCGTAATCGTTCGCTTTACTTCAAAAAAATAGAAATCCGTATTATTTGTTTGATTTACTGCAAAGGGGTCACGCAAATAATTTTACAGCTATTCCATCAGCAAATAATTTTCCTGCATCGGTCAACATAATTTTATTTCCTTCAAATAATATCATGTCTTTCTCTATTTCATTCTTTATAATGATTTCAATCCTTTCTCTGTGTTGGTTTGAAAAATCGTCTCCAATGTAATCCAGGTCCATTCCTTCAATTGTTCGAATAGATGTCATAATATATTCATTCAGCATTTGCGACTGAGTAAGATGTTCTTTTTCAAAAGGAATTTCATCATCATTTATCGATTTCATATAAATCGCATTATTTGCTTTATTCCATAGGCGCATTTTTCCGTTGTATGAATGTGCCGATGGGCCAATACCAATATATTTTTCTCCACGCCAGTAGCTACTATTGTGCTTGCTTCTGAAACCAGGTTTGGCAAAATTGGAAATCTCGTAATGTTCATAACCCGCGCTGCGCATCAGTTTCATCAACACGGAATATTGGTCGGCCTGGCCGTCTGTATCAATATCTTCTTTTTTATGAGTCAGAATCATTTTGTTTAGAATGGTTTTTGGCTCAACAGTTAGCGCATAGCAAGCGATATGAGGCACGCCAAGTTCAATAACGGTTCTGATATTTTTTTTCCATTCTTTTTCCGTAAGTCCGGGTATTCCAAAAAT
Organism: Chitinophagaceae bacterium; assembly: GCA_023251335.1. Lineage (GTDB taxonomy): Bacteria > Bacteroidota > Bacteroidia > Chitinophagales > Chitinophagaceae > Ginsengibacter. The sequence goes on from JAHEZA010000027.1 coordinate 787, forward strand.
AAGATCAATAGAAAAATTTTGGAAGCCCGCATTTTTTGCAAGGTGAATACAATTTAAAGCCTGCACTGCATCGTGCGCACGGTTCATCCATTTCAAATCGCGTTCAATGAAAGATTGTATCCCGATGCTTAGGCGATTGATCCCGGACTGCTTCCACTCGATTAATTTTTCAGAAGTGATATCGTCAGGATTGGCTTCCAGTGTTATTTCCGGATTATCAGATATTTTAAAATGGCTTCTAACAGCGTTGATGACTGAATGAATCTCCTTTCCCGCAAGAAGGCTGGGTGTCCCTCCTCCAAAATAAATTGTTTCTATCATTTCTTCCGGCGAGATAATAGCAATTTCCTTTTGGGGAGAAAAACTTCTTAATTCAATCTCCCTGATCAGGGAAGCGATCATCTCATCTTTCTTTAAAATGGAAGTGGAAAAATGAAAATTGCAATAATAACACGCTTGTTTGCAAAAAGGAATATGAATGTAAATACCTGCCAAAATTTATTATTTCTGCTTTATCAATAAGATGTGGTTTCAGATTTTCAATTTAGTTTTGAAAAATTAATGAAACCAACGGAAACCAAATATCTGAGTAAACGCTTGCCGCTTATTTTTATATTGTTGTTTCTCTTTTCCAGCAGCGTTTATTGCCAAAAAGAATACAGCCTTCATTATCTGATTGCAGACAAAGATACTTCGTACAGCATACAACAAACCGATTTAAAAACAGCATTTAAGACAAAAGAAGATGCAACGCTTTACGTAAACAAGCTGCTTATAACGCTCATGAACAAGGGGTTTCCCACTGCTTCAGTAGATTCTGTTATGTATGATACTTCATTTGCGACAGTCAAATTATATTTAGGAAAAAAATACACCTGGGCGCGGATTTCAACAGATAGTATTGACCCTTATGTTTTGGAACAAACAGGCTGGAGGGAAAATCAATTTAAAAATAAAGAAATGGATTTTGTCCGTTTGCAATCTCAACAGCATAAAATTCTGGAATATTTTGAAAATACCGGTTATCCTTTTGCGGAAGTTTCATTAAAAGATGTTGAGATAGAGAATGACAAGGTAAGTGCACAACTTTACGTAAAAAAGGGGGCGCTATACCACATGGATAGTATAAGAGTGTTTGGAAAAGTAAAAATAAAGAACTTATTTCTTCAGCATTACCTGGGGATCTATGATGGAAGTCCTTATAACTTTAAAAAGTTGAAAAACATTTCAAAACTTATTAATGATTTGCCTTTTTTGCAAGAGCAGCAATCGTGGGATGTAACGATGTATGGCACCGGCGCTACTCTTAATCTCTACCTTGCCCCAAAACCAGCCAGTCAAATTAATGCGCTGGTCGGCTTTGCTCCTGCAAGTACCATTACCGGGAAATCGCTATTAACGGCGGATGTGCATCTTGATTTGAAAAATTCTTTAGGAAACGGTGAAAGAATATTGGTAAACTGGCAACAACTGCAACCGCAGTCGCCACGACTTAATCTCGGTTATAATCATCCATACATTTTCAATTCAAATTTCGGGCTTGATTTTGCTTTCAATTTGCTAAAACAAGATTCATCTTATCTGCAAATCAATGGCATGCTGGGTGTTCAAATTGATGTTTCTCCTACCAATACATTAAGGGTGTTTTATCAACGCGAACAAAGCAACCTGCTTTCAGGAGGGATAGACACAAACCTGGTTATTGCAACAAAAACATTACCACCCAATATTGATGTAGGTTCTCAAAACCTAGGCCTGGGTTATCATTTTATGAATACCAATTATCGCCTGAACCCGAGAAAAGGAAATGAGCTGGACATTTTGGGGACGGCGGGATTAAAAAAAATATCAAAAAATAATGATATTATAAATCTTACGGATCCGGCAGATCCGCACTTTGATTTCAATTCGCTGTATGATTCCGTTAAATTAAATTCCTATCAGTTCAAAATCGTAGCTTCCGGTGCACATTATTTTCCGCTGGGAAAAAATAGTACCTTAAAAACAGCGTTACATGCGGCGCTTTTGGGCAGTCCACAAACTTTCAAAAACGAATTGTACCGAATTGGCGGTTATAATTTGCTGCGGGGCTTCGATGAGGAAAGTATTTATGCCAATCAATATGCCGTCTTCACTGCCGAATACCATTTTTTGGTGGGATTGAATTCTTACTTTTTTGGGTTTTCTGATTTGGGATTTACCAAAACGAAGTATAATACTACTTCCTATTCTAATTCGTTTATTAGCGGAGGCGTTGGTTTGGCATTTGAAACCAAATTCGGATTATTAAATTTAAGTTATGCCGTGGGCAAACGAAACGATGTGAATTTTGATATCAGAAACGCTTCCAAGATATCATTTGGTTATATCAACTATTTTTGACGTAATGAAAATGAAATTTTTTATTTTTTTAATTGGAATTGTGGTGATGAGTTTATGCGGCCTGTCTGCTTTTGCACAAGTTATAAGCGATAGTTCTTTACCAAAAATAGAAGATACCGTCAAACCTTCTGGTCAGAAAAAGATTGTTGATTCAAATATAAAAAATCAGACACCTGATACAGTAAAAGCACTTAAAAGGCAAAAAGCTATTTCCCCTCGAGATACCCTGAAAAGATTAGAAGTCAGCAATACCGAAAGGGCCGAAGTTCATCCTCCGAAGATTACTTCGAATAATGGTAGCATTTCAAATGATGTAAATTCCATTATAGTTTCGGACACCCTCATAGATGCCGTACAAACAACTGGGAAGCCTGCCAGTTTTATAGTTGAAGAATTACTTTTAAAAAACCGTTTTATTAATGTAAAGGATTCACCCGTGTTTTTAAAAGAGCAGCTTCACTATGCAACCGGAAAGGAATTTCTATTTTATACGCTGTGTATTATAGTACTGATTCTTGGTATATTTAAAAGCTTTTACAAAAGTTTTTTCACAAACTTATTCAGAGTTTATTTCAATACATCGCTACGCCAGACTCAATTGGCCGACCAACTTTCACAGGCAAAATTGCCTTCGTTTATTTTAAACCTATTTTTCACCCTAACAGCAGGGGTCTATCTGTGGCTGCTTTTTAATTTATATACTCCTACCAGCTTGGTGAATACCAAATTTTTGCTTGCGTTTTGTATCATCGTTATCGCGCTCCTTTATTTTGTAAAATTTTGTCTTCTTAAGTTTACGGGATGGGTGTCGGATATTCAGCAGACAATCAATAATTATATTTTTGTAATTTTTTTGGTCAATAAAATTACCGGCATTTTATTGGTACCGATTATTATATTACTTGCGTTCTTAAAAACAGGATGGATCCCTGTCGTGACTAATATTTCTTTTATGATGTTAGGACTGCTATTTCTTTCACGATATATTAAAAGCTACGGAGCGCTTGAAAACAAAATGCCGATAAATCCATTCCACTTTGTCATCTTCATTTTGGCCGCGGAAGTCATTCCATTATTGTTGATTTACAAAGTAGCCATAGATTACTTAATCTGATGAAACATCATTTTGATTTTTTGATAACACCGATTTGTTGGCAAAAACTATTAGCTTTGCAGCAACTGCACCAACTTCATAATGGATAGAAACTCTGAATTTAAAGAAGCAAAGACAATTAAGGAAATTCAAAATGTCCTTATTACTCAAGCCAAACCAAATAATGAAAAATCTCCCTATTTTGATTTGGCAAGAAAATATAAGATTGATCTTTGTTTTGCTCCTTTTATAAGAGTAGAGCCCATTCCATCCAAGGAGTTCAGAAAGCAAAAAATTGATATTCCTTCTTATACAGCGGTAATTTTCAACAGCAAAAACGCTATAGATCATTTTTTTAGAACCTGTGAAGAAATGAGAATTACCGTGTCGCAGGATGTAAAATATTTTTGCATTACAGAATCTGTGGCGCTCTATCTCCAAAAGTTTATTTTATACCGGAAGCGTAAAGTTTTTTTTAGCTCTGATGGTACTTCTAACAACCTTTTTGAAATAATGGAGAAATACAAAGACCAGGAAAGGTTTCTATATCCTTGCTCCCAGTCTTTTGATAGCGAAATTACCAATTGGCTCAATTCAAACAACTGCGATTACGCCATTCCGGTACTTTATGAAATCATTTCAAATGATGTAAAGGCCATTGTTGAAAAAAATCATTATGAAATCATTTGCTTCTTTACCCCTTTGGGCGTAAAAAGCTTTATCGAAAATTGTCCTTCTTTTAATCAAAATGGAACGCTAATTGGCGCATTTGGGGACAACACACGGAAGGCTGTGATTGCCGCCGGCTTCCACCCGGATATTGTTGCGCCAAATCCAAAGGCTCCAAGCATGGTTTCAGCATTGGAACATTTTCTCTCCGAAATCGTCAAAAAATAAAGTTTTAATACCTCCTTTTTAGGTACAAGAAAAATCTCCCGGTTTTATGACCGGGAGATTTTTATATACATTGAAATCAACTCTGGGAATTGATAAAAATATCTTTATTTCTTAATCAATTTTCCAAAATAATGTACCGTGCGCACCAACTGAGAAACGTAGCTCATTTCATTATCATACCATGAAACTGTTTTTACCAACTGGTTCTCGCCAACCGTTAAAACTTTTGTTTGTGTGGCATCAAATAAAGAGCCGAAGTTCATGCCAATAATATCTGAACTTACTATTTCGTCCACATTATATCCAAAACTTTCGTTTGAAGCGGCTTTCATAGCGGCATTTACTTCATCTACGGTAACCTTTTTATCTAAAATTGTTGTAAGTTCCGTGATAGACCCTGTTATAACCGGAACCCTTTGTGCTACGCCGTCAAGTTTACCGTTTAATTCAGGCAATACAAGCCCAATGGCCTTTGCAGCGCCGGTACTATTAGGAACTATATTTGCTGCAGCCGCTCTTGCTCTGCGCAAATCGCCTTTGGGATGGGGTGCATCCAATGTGTTTTGGTCATTCGTATAAGCATGTATGGTAGTCATAAATCCTGTAGCAATACCAAAACTATCATTCAACACTTTAGCCATGGGGGCAAGACAATTGGTGGTGCAGGATGCGCATGAAATGATTGTTTCGCTTCCGTCAAGAATTTCATGATTTACATTAAATACAACGGTTTTCACACCGCCGGTAGCAGGAGCTGAAACAACAACTTTTTTAGCCCCTGCAGTAATATGAGCCTGTGCCTTGTCTTTATCCGCAAAAAAACCAGTGCTTTCTATAACCACATCTACGTCATCAGAACCCCATGGAATTTGAGCCGGGTCTCTTTGAGCATAAATTTTTATTTCTTCTCCATTTACTATAATTGAATTATCAGTACTTTTCACTTCTCCATCAAATCTTCCCTGAGCGCTATCATACTTTAATAAGTGTGCTAATTGTTTAGGGCTGGTCAAATCATTAATTGCTACAACGTCTATTCCTTCCATATTGTAAATTTGCCTGAATACTAACCTGCCAATTCTGCCAAATCCGTTTATCGCAACTTTTACTGTGCTCATAATAATTAAATTGTTTTTATTTTAAAATAAGGTTGCAAATTTAAGCTATTGTAAATAAATTTCAATTTGAAAATATTTCATTCTTCCTACACACTTCCGTTGCATTTCTGATAAATCCGAAAAAGTTCTGATATTATCCGATATTACAAAATTCATGATTAAATATGCAGCGGAAATGTTAACACCAGTTTTTATCACAATTCGTATCTTTATAAAAAAAATGAAAAAGATACTCTCAGCAGGAATTTCAATTCTTCTGTTTTCGTTTGTTATTCCTACTCCAACTTCACATGTTATCAAACCAGGCTCTATCTACCAATTTAACGTACCTGCCTTGACGGGAGGATCGATTGACTTCTCAAAATTTAAAGGAAAAATGCTCTTGATAGTTAATACAGCTTCCAAATGTGGTAACACACCGCAATATGACGATCTTGAAAAATTATATCAAGAATATAAGGACAAGTTGGTTATTGTTGGTTTTCCTGCAAATAATTTTGGCGGCCAGGAGCCGGGAAGTAATTCTCAAATCGCCGAATTTTGTAAAAAGAATTATGGTGTTACTTTCCCCATGGCTGAGAAAATCTCAGTAAAGGGAGATGATATTGCTCCCATTTATAAATATATGGTTGATCTGGCGGAAGCCCATGGATTTGACGATCCTGTAAAATGGAATTTTACGAAATTCTTATTCGATAAAGACGGAAATTTTGTTACTGTTATTTTCAACAGGGATCGATTGATCCCTAATAATCCTGATCCAAAAGGAAAAGAAGATTATGAAAAGTTGATAAGTTATCTGAAGTAAGGAATATTATCCGGCCTTATTTTGTCTTCCTGATTTCTACTCCTTTTAGGGGCTAAAACACAATTAAATCAATTCGATTTCCCGGTTAATGCAATTTAAAGACGTTATAGAACAGCTACAAGTAAAAACGCAACTGAAAGATTTGGTTCAAAAGAACCGCCTTTCGCATTCTCTTTTGTTTCTTGGGAGGGAAGGATCAGGCGCTCTTCCTTTGGCAATTGCCTTCGCACAATATATTTTATGCGAAAATGCAAATTCAAAAGTAAGAAAAGAAAAAGCGATCTCGCTATTTGAAGATAATGAAAAGAATAACGCCCTTTCTGATTTGAGTGATAGTTGTGGAGTTTGCCCCTCCTGTATTAAAGTGGCCAAATTGATTCATCCAGATCTACATTTTTCTTATCCAGCTTTGAAAAGAAACAGCGGACACGATCGGGTTAAAAGCGTCGATTACATCGCAGAGTGGCGCAACTTTATTCAGGTGACTCCATATTATAATGTCTCAGATTGGATCAATTATTTAAAGGAAAATGCAAAGATTGAGAGCCCTGTTAATAAACAAGGAAATATTACTGTTTTTGAATGTGACGATATTTCTCACAAACTCAGTTTAAAGGCTTTTGAAAGTCATTATAAAATTCTGATCATGTGGATGCCGGAATACCTGGGTAATTCGGGTAACAAACTGCTGAAGCTAATAGAGGAGCCACCGCCCGATACTATTTTCATATTTGTTGCCGAAGATGAAAATGCTATTCTACCTACGATTTTATCAAGAACTCAATTAATAAAAATTGCTTCTCTTTCTGATGCCGAGATAGCGAATACATTGGCCGAAAAATATAATGTACCGACGGATAAGGCAGCCCAAATTTCGGCAATGTCGGATGGTAATTTTCGGGAGGCGATGTTGCTACTGGAGAATTCAGAAGAAGACCTGTTAGTATCAATAAGAGAATGGCTAAATATCACCGTGAAAAATAATGTCGCGGCCCAGATAAAATGGATTGAAGACATCAGCAAAAAGGGAAGAGAAAAGCAAAAGCAGCTGCTGAAATATTTTGTGCACCTTATTGAGCAAAGTGTCAGGGCCAGATACATGAATGAAAAATACATGAACGCTGTTCCCGAAACTGAATTAGATTTTGCGTTAAAGCTTAATAAAATCTGCGATATTGAGGCGCAGGAAGGTCTGATAGCAGAACTTGACAAAGCTATTTATCATATCGAGCGAAATGCTCATTCCAAAATGTTATTTCATGCACTTACTATTCGCTTCTTGCACATTATCAGAGATAATTCGTTAATTTTGGTTAGTTGAAGTTTAGGATTTTCCGAAGATGTTGATATAATTTTGTTGAAATTACTTTGATTTTTAATAAATTCATTACCGCACAATTCAAGATTATTCTGTCGTATTAATTTTTGAAAAAAGTTTTTTTCAATCCATTTTATAAAAAGGAATGGAAAAAGTTATATCGCGTCTATCCTAAAGCTTCATTTTGATTTATTACTTAAATTTTTTAATTCCTCTTTATAATGGGATGTACGAGTTGTGGAACAGGTAAACCTAATGGCTGTAAGGGCAACGGAGGTTGTAGCTCAGGCGGATGCAACAGATTAAATGTTCATGATTGGCTCTCTGTTTTACCATTTGGCGATGTGGAAAACAATTGCCCTGTGATGGAAGTATCCTTCAATCAGGGAAGCCGGAAAGATTTTTATAGAAATAATACCGACAGTTTTTTTTCAAAAGGAGATATTGTTGCAGTGGAAGGCACTAATGGTTTTGATGTCGGAACCGTAAGTTTGACAGGTGAATTAGTGCGGCTGCAGCTAAAAAAGAAAAGGATCGATGAGAACAGCACTGAAATAAAAAGAGTGTTGCGACTGGCTTCAGATAACGATATTGCGAAATGGAAGGAATCCAAGGCCAGAGAACAAGAAGTGATGACGAGAAGCCGTGCAATTGCCCGACAGCTAAACTTAGACCTAAAAATGTCTGAAGTTGAAATTCAGGCTGATTCCAGGAAAGCAACTTTTTTCTACATAGCCGATGAGCGCGTTGATTTTAGAGAATTGATAAGGATATATGCTACCGAATTTAAGGTGAAGGTAGAAATGAAGCAGATAGGTGCGCGGCAGGAAGCCGGCAAAGTGGGAGGTATTGGAAGTTGTGGCCGAGAACTCTGTTGTAGTACCTGGCTTACAGATTTCAAAAGCGTAAATACAAATGCCGCGAGATATCAGAATTTGAGTATCAATCAAACAAAATTAAGTGGACAATGCGGTAGATTAAAATGTTGTCTTAATTACGAGTTGGATACCTACCTCGATGCACTACAATACTTCCCTGACGATGCAGATGTAATCGAAGTGGCAAAGGGACGAGCCTTTTTAATAAAAAAGGATATTTTCCGAAACTTAATGTGGTATTCCATGGCAGATAGCACCAAGCATTACCCTCTTTCTATTGATACCGTAAAAAAGATAAAAGCACAAAATAAGGAGGGAATTAAGCCTGAGGCTTTGGAAACGGTTGAAATTATTAGTGGCAAACCGAAAGAAGCAGAGCCCGAATTTGTAGATGTAGTAGGGCAGATCAGCCTTAAGTCACTGGATAAGAGTAACCGCAAACAAAAAGGAAGTCGAAGGCCAGGTCCAAAAGATTCGGCACATGATAACAGGACGTCTTCACAAACTCAGAAGCAGCAAAAGAAACAAAGACCGCCTAAACAGCAAAACCAAACGCCCAGAAGAAATGATAATCGCAACTCACCACCGCGAAAGGATTCTTAAAAAATAAAAAACTAATTCTCCTTAGAAACAACAATTTTAGTGTATAACATGACGTGCATGGGTACACGCAAATAAGAATTCCTGAAATTTATTTGTTTACTACAAGGATTTTTTAATAAAAGTTTTATCCGTAATATTGGTGAGTTTCTATTTCCGCTTTAACAACATCCGGAACCAAATAACGGATAGATTTTTTTTGATGAATCATGTCCCGGATAATTGTGCTCGAAATCAGGAGAAGAGGAGCGTCCATAATCCTAACCTTTCCTTGCGCTACTTCTGAAGCTACCATAAATCCCGGTCTTTGATAAATGATGATTTCATATCGTTCTAAAAGCCTTTGATAATTTTTCCACTTTTTTATATTGCTAAAACTATCGCTACCCATAATTATGGCAAACTCATGCTTCGGATATTGGTCTTCCAAATGTGTTAATGTATCTATCGTGTAAGAGGGTTTCGGTAGTTTAAATTCAACATTTGAAGACCTGAGCTTCTTTTCACTATCTATGGCCAAGTCGATCAAATGCTTTCGATGATTTTCATTAATTAAGGAAATGCTTTTTTTCAAGGGATTTTGTGGAGAAACCACAAACCACACCTGGTCCAGAGGGGAATAATTGGCTACATAACTAGCTATTATTAGATGACCATTGTGAACCGGGTTGAAAGAACCAAAGTATAATCCAACTTTCATGGATCGCAGTCATTTTTAGGGTTTCAAAATTTCATCTACTATTACCTGATCCGCCTCATCCAAACGTAGGCTGAGCGAATAGCCCGCTACAAGAATATAAATCGGATCTCCCAAGGGGGCTTTTTTCCAGACTGTGATTTCTTCTTCCGGAAGGCAGCCCATTTCCATCAATTTTAGAATAATCTCATGATTTTCAAAAGACTTAATCTTTACTTTTGTTCCCGCTTTTACCTGTGATAATTTCATTCGCTATAAATATCGTTCATGATCCAATAAGTTGTGCGAAATTAGAAAAAAGAAAAATGTGGGTACGATTTCATTTAATAATTACGAATCTTCCAGGTATTTAAGAGACAAACTTCTCTTGCGAACATTTCTTTCTTCCATTTTCGCAGAAGAGGGAGTGGATTTTAAATCGGTATCTTATATCTTTTGTACCGATAATTATTTACTTAAACTAAACCAAGAGTATCTCAAACATGACACCCTTACTGATATTTTAACCTTTACTCTCTCAGAAACTTCGCTTCCCATTATCTCCGAAATCTATATTAGTGTTGATAGAGTAGATGAAAATGCTAAAAAATTGAATGAGAGTTATGAAAATGAATTACATAGAGTTATGATCCACGGTATTTTACATTTATGTGGTTATGACGACCATTCAAAAAATGAAAAGGCGTTAATGCGTAGTAAAGAAAATTACTATTTGAGTAAGATATAATTCGATTTTAACTTACTGCCGTTTCACGTGAAACGTATTCCGGGAAGTCATTACAACGTTCCACGTGAAACACTCCAATCCTATTTTTTTATTTTAGTAATTTTGTGAAATGTTTTTAGAATATGATGTTATCGTAGTAGGCGCAGGCCACGCTGGTTGCGAAGCAGCGGCGGCCGCTGCTAATCTTGGGAGTAAAACACTTTTGATTACAATGAACATGCAGAACATGGCTCAAATGAGTTGCAATCCTGCAATGGGCGGAATAGCCAAGGGGCAGATAATCAGAGAAATAGATGCGTTAGGCGGATACTCAGGCATAGTCTCGGACGAAACTATGATACAGTTTCGAATGCTTAATAAAAGCAAAGGTCCTGCTATGTGGAGTCCAAGGACACAAAATGATCGAGTGCTCTTTTCTTTAAAATGGCGCTCCCTCTTAGAAAAAACACCGAACCTTGATTTCTACCAGGACTCTGTTATAGGGTTAACGAAAGAAGGACATTCTATTACCGGCGTTAAAACTTCACTTGGCCACGATATTCTGGCAAAGTCCGTTATTCTGACGAATGGAACCTTCCTTAACGGAATTATTCACATAGGTAACAAGCAAGCCAAGGGCGGAAGAGTCTCAGAAAAATCTTCTTTTGGGATAACAGAACAACTAGTTGCGTGGGGATTTGAAAGTGCCAGACTCAAAACGGGGACTCCGCCAAGAATTGATGGACGCTCTTTAGACTATTCAAAAATGGAGGAACAGAGCGGAGATAAAAAAATTACAGGCTTTTCTTATCTGGAAACCAAAAAGCCTTCTACCCAACGATGCTGCTGGATTACATACACAAACAAAGAAGTGCATGAAATATTGAGGAGTGGGTTCAAGGAAAGTCCGATGTTCCAAGGAAGAATAAAAGGCACTGGTCCAAGATATTGCCCAAGTATAGAAGATAAAATAAATCGCTTCGCAGATAGGGACCGTCATCAGCTTTTTATAGAGCCCGAAGGTTGGGACACGATAGAAGTATA